>CAZBZJ010000169.1:0-3374 GCA_964496355.1 uncultured Planctomycetia bacterium
CGGCAAGTTTTTTTGCAAAGCTTTCGTCACCTTTCTTTTCTTCGGCATGAAACCTTAAGTTTTCTAACAAGATAACCTTCTTATCAGTCTCATCTATAGTTTTTTTCACCTCTTCGCCCACACAATCATCCAGTTTTTCTACCGGTTGGCCTAATAAAGCGGCTAAACGTTCTGCTACCGGATCCATTTTCAAAGAATCAATTCTCTGGCCTTTAGGCCTGCCTAAATGGCTCATCAAAATAACTTTACTGGCATCTTTATCAAGAATATACCTGACGGTATCTAAAGCCGCTGCTATCCTCGACTCATCGTTGATCCTACATTCATCATTAAGCGGCACATTAAAATCCGCCCGCACAATAACTTTCTTGCCGGAAAAATCCATATCCTTTACTGTCTTCTTGCCCATATTTAAAACCCTTCCTGTTTAGCTTCTAGACTAAAAGACTACAGACATTAAGCCTCAGGCTAAAAGCTACTAAGTATCGTCCTTTCGTCCGTCGCCCCTCATCCCTCGGGTCTGTGGTCTATAGTCTGAAGTCTATGGTCTGAAAAATTTAAAGGCCTTTGGAAGCTATATACTCAGCTAACTCCACAGTCCTCAAAGAATAAGCCCATTCATTATCATACCAGCTGAGCACCTTTACAGTTTTAGAATCAATTACTTTGGTAAATTCGGCATCAAAAATGCTTGAATAAGGATTACCGATAAAATCTCCGGAAACCAAAGGTGCCTCTAAATAAGCAAGTATGTCTTTTAACTCGCCTTCCGCCGCTTCTTTCATTAGCTTATTAACCTCTTCCGCGGAAGTCTCCTTATCAACGTTAACAGTTAAATCTACTAAAGAAGCATCGGGTGTAGGAACTCGAACCGCCATTCCGTCTAATTTACCTTTAAGGTCAGGGATAACTAATCCAATAGCTTTAGCAGCTCCGGTTGTAGTAGGTATCATATTAATAGCCGCCGCTCTTGCCCTGCGTAAATCTTTGTGAGGAAAATCCAAAATCTTCTGGTCATTAGTATAAGAATGGATAGTAGTCATTAATCCACTTTTTATCGAAAGGTTGTCGTGTAATACTTTAACTACAGGAGCCAAACAGTTAGTAGTACAAGAAGCGTTAGATATGATATTATGTTTTGCCGGGTCGTAATCTTTTTCGTTTACGCCTATAACCGTGGTAAACACATCGCCTTGAGCAGGGGCAGATATAATAACTTTTTTAGCTCCCGCCTGTTCAATATGTAAAGCGGCTTTTTCTTTTTGTCTGAATACGCCGGTTGATTCAATTACAATATCAGCTCCTAGATCTTTCCAGGGTATCTCACCGGGTGATTTATGGCTTACAACTTTAAGTTCTTTACCGTTAACGACTATCGCGCCTTCTTTCGATTCTACTTTAGCGTTCAATTCGCCAAAATTAGAGTCGTATTTCAAAAGATAGGCCAATGTCTTAGTCGGAACCGGCAAATCATTAACTGCAACAAACTCAACATTAT
Organism: uncultured Planctomycetia bacterium; assembly: GCA_964496355.1. Classification (GTDB taxonomy): domain Bacteria; phylum Omnitrophota; class Gorgyraeia; order Duberdicusellales; family Duberdicusellaceae; genus CAZBZJ01. The sequence continues at coordinate 1,499 of CAZBZJ010000169.1, forward strand.
CGTTTTTTAATCCTGCCCGAAAAACCAACCTGCCTATACGGCCAAACCCATTAATACCTATTTTCACTGCCATCGTATACCTCCTTTATTTTAGTATAGCAATACTAGTTTTTTTAAAAACTCCCCCTGTTTTACGGCTCAAATTTTAAGGCAAGAACTGATACGAATAATCTTGGTTATTATAACAATTTTTGGAGTTCTTGCAAGCAGATTCTTATTACACAGATTAGCGCAGATTTTCAAGTGATTACCGCTGACAAATAGCTGTCTTTAATTCGCTACACATCCCAATAAAAACTACAACTCTGGACTTAAATAGGATGTGTCCCGAATTAACTAATTAAAGATAATCAGGTAAATTTCTCGTTCACTTTGGGACGATGCCCGTTTATAAATTCGGTTATGTTTAAAGGTCGTTTTGCCTCCGGCTGGACTCTTTGCGGCAACAAGACTCCTTTCGAGGTTTTTATTTCTACTCTACTTTTAGAAACAACGCATATCGTGCCGGCCTCGCTGGGAGTATAAGATTCATCTGCCTGCGCTTTTGCTTCTAAAAACTTTATCCGCTTATTCCGAAAAATAGCCCAGGCGCAAGGTTCGGGTATTAATCCCCTTACAAGGTTATAAACCGTTACAGCCTTTTTATTCCAATTAATCCTGGCTGCCGCCTTATTTAATTTTGGCGCATACGTAGCCTGGTTGTCATCTTGAGCGAATAATTTGATTTTTTCTTTCTCGACATCAGAAATAGCTTCTATCACCAATCTACAAGACAGCTTGCTTAATTTTTCCGATAAGGTTAAAAAATTATCCTCTCTTGCTATGCTTACCGGTTCCTTTAAAAGAACCGGCCCTGCATCCATCCTGTTCTCCATTTTATATACAGATACGCCCGTCTTTATGTCTCCATTTATCAACGGCCAGTTAATAGGCGCCGCACCCCGGTATTTAGGCAATAAAGAAGGATGTATGCCTAAAGGTATAATCTTCGGTAACTGCAATACATTTAGAGGGAGGATCTTGCCGTAAGAAACCAACACATATATATCAGGGTTTACAGACTGTAATTCTGTTAAAAAATTTTCTGTTGTCAATTCCGCAGGTGTGATAACTTTTAAGTTTTTTGTTGCCGCATATCGCTTTACTTCTGTAGGAGTTGTCTTCAATCCCCTCCCCTTCGGCCGATCAGGCTGAGTAACCACTAATGCAGGTTTATAGCCTGCCTTGAGCATACAATCAAGTATATTTACCGAATAATTTGTGCTACCGAAAAATATCACTTTCATAATAATAAACCTTAGACTTCAGACCTCAGGCTTAAAACTTATGATATCCTTATTTAGGTCTATAGTCTATTGTCTATTGTCTCCGGTCTGACCCTACTTGAACACCAAGGCCATTTTAACAGATGAACGCTTCAATTTACAGAGTGATTTATCGATTAATTTCCTGAGTTTGCCAAGATTATCTGCTTTAACCAAAAGATAATAATAATACTGGCCGTACTTCTTAAAAGGGATATCTTGTAACGGGCCATACAAACTCATATTCCGGCACATTTCTGCATCTTTTATAATATTACCTAAATTATTTACAGCTTTAATAACCTTATCCTGATTTCTATGACGTAAAGTAATCTTGGCGGTATGGACAAAAGGCGGCAGTTGTAACGATTTTCGTTCCTTTAGCTCCTTACGATACATCCACTGCCAATCTTTGGTTATCGCTTTCACCGGGTAGTAATCCGGGTGCATAGTAAATACGATAAATTCCTCACTAGCTATATCTTTTAACCTCTGAAGCAAAAAAAAGGTCTGCAACCCTGAATTATAGCCGCCCAGGGAAAACTTAGAATCCAACCCTGAAACTATAACCA
>CAZBZJ010000170.1:0-3320 GCA_964496355.1 uncultured Planctomycetia bacterium
GTGCAAATCTGGCTGAAGGATGGAGGAAAAGAAGATACAAAGCTATGTTTATTAGTAAATTATCTGACTCTATTGCTGAGGCAGCTGAAACCCAAACTTGGCTGGAGTTTGCTTTAGCATGTGGATATGTAACGGAAAACATCTTTAAGAAATTAGACGAGGAATACGAGCATATATTTGCTATGTTATATACGATGGACAATAAGGTTGATTTTTTTTGTAAGACTTCAGTTTAGCTATCAACATCGATGATCGTCTTTCGTCCTAACGAAGTGATCTTCCTTCGTCCATCGGAACATGGTTAAGAGGCTATATCATGGCTAAACAAGCATTAATAACAGGTTCAGCGGGGCTAATAGGCGCGGAAGCCGTGCGTTTCTTCGTTGAACACGGGTTTAAGGTTGTGGGTATCGATAACGACATGCGGGCTTATTTCTTCGGTCAAGAAGCCAGCACCTCAGATGTTAAAAAGTCCTTAGAAGATAAGTTTAGAGGCAGTTACACTCATATTTTTGCAGATATCCGCAATAAAACGGATGTTGAAGATATATTCAAAAAGTATAAATTTGATTTAATTATACATACCGCAGCTCAGCCTTCTCATGACTGGGCAGCCAGAGAACCGTTTACAGATTTTGAGATTAACGCTAATGGTACACTGAATTTATTAGAATATTTCAGACAGTACTCTCCTGAGGCTGTATTTATTTTTACTTCCACCAACAAAGTCTATGGCGATACCCCTAATAAACTCCCATTAATAGAGTTGGAAACCAGGTGGGAATTACCCAAAGAGCATAAGTTTTATAAAGGTATTGACGAGACTATGTCGATAGATAATTCTACACACAGTTTATTTGGAGCGTCTAAGGCTTCTGCTGATTTATTGGTACAGGAGTACGGCCGGTATTTCAAGCTTAAGACCGCAAGCTTCCGGGGCGGTTGTTTGACCGGGCCTTTGCATAGAGGAGCAGAACTCCATGGGTTCTTAGCTTATCTGGCAAAATGTGTGGCTACCGGTAAAAAATATACAATTTACGGCTATAAGGGTAAGCAAGTCAGGGACAATATCCATTCTTACGATTTGGTCAATGCTTTTTGGCATTTTTACCAGAATCCCAGAGAAGGAGAATTTTATAATATGGGCGGCAGCCGCCATTCAAATATATCTATGAAAGAAGCCGTAAGTTATTTTGAGAAAGAATTGAATGAAAAGGCAGATATAGAATATTCAGAAACCAACCGTACTGGCGACCATATATGGTATATATCCGATGTTGCCAAATTCCAATCTCATTATCCGCAGTGGACTTACCAGTATGATATAGAAAGAATTATGGCCGAAATCTGTGAGAACGCCCCGTAAAATTACCTAGTAATCACCGGGCAGGCTCGTGGTCGCTGAAAGCGACTTTACGAGCCGCAAATTAAACCTAATCGAACGCGGATTAGCGCTGATTCAATAAACGCGGATTAGCGTTGGCGTATACCGTAAACCGCACACCGTAAATCTTAAATAATGATTGACGGGATTGATTCTCCGAGTATAATTGTTCAATGGCTGAACACACTGAGATGCTATCCATTAACGGTAAAGAAAGCGAAGAAGCTTTTACTCTGCTTTCTGAACTGCACAAGAACCCTTCCTTGACCCAGCGCCAGATTTCTTCGAAATTAGACATATCATTAGGTAAAACCAATTACCTTTTAAAAGAACTCACAAAAAAGGGCATAATTAAGACTTATAAATTCTCTAAGAAATCCGGTAAGATTAAAAGGATAGGATATATCCTTACGCCAAAAGGGATTAAAGCCAGAGCAAAATTAACCTATCACTTTTTAAAACGCAAAGAAGTTGAGTATAACCGGTTGAAAGAGGAGTGGACGTATATAGACGCACACAGATAGAGAATAGATACACACAGATGAATAATAAGAAAAGCTCAAAGACAAATAGGCCGCCAAATAAAGAAAGGCTAGGAAGGGTATCGGATATTGACAGGTTTACCCGGTTTCTCAGTCTGTTTAACCGGTTTATAAACCACCGTAAAAAGCCGTTTAAAAAAATTGATGGTGACAATTTTAAACTGTGAACCCTAACTCACAAGGAGGTATTTTTATGCGCAAAGTAAATTTAATCGCTGTATTCTTACTCGCTCTGGTATGGTCGCCGGGCCTGTTGGCCGGTAATATCTTTTACGAAACTAATAAAGATTTAGAAAGAATAGGTATAAAACAACTCAAAAATATTTCTTATGAAGAGATAGGCGGTATTGAACCGCAATTTTATTCTGACTACAGCTTACGTATAGGTGATGCTATCGCTGTAAAGTTATGGGGGAAAATCCAGGCTGATTATAATCTGGTGATAGACGAAAATGGCGATGTATTGTTGCCGATGATTGGTAAATTAGGTGTTTCTGGCCTTACTTTGGCAGGGGCGAAAAGTCAGATTGAAAAAGCGATAAACCGCAAGTATGCAAGTGTCGAAGTAGATGTCGAGTTATCGGGTAGCCGGCGTATAAAAGTAGATGTGCTGGGTTACGTGAATAAGCCCGGTCCCCATGTCCTTTCTGCTTTCTCCAGGCTAGTTGAGGCGGTAGTAAAGGCCGGATGTCCTGACAGCAACGGAACGGTAATAGATATAAAGTTGATCCGGGAGGAGGAGGTTGTTGATTTTAATGTGTATGACTTTTTATATAAAGGTGATACTTCCCAGAATGTCCTTATCAGGCAGGGAGATAGAATTTATGTGCCAAAAGTCAATAATCTAATCGCTGTGCGGGGCGATATTTTTAGGCCCGGTATATACGAAATAGAAGACAATACGCGCATAAGTGATGTTATTGATTTGGCCGGCGGTATGGTAAAGACTCCTTTTAACAGGAAGATTAAAGTCCTTAGGATAAACGCAGATGTCGGACGGATGGAGATGTTTAAAGAGATCGTTTTTTCAGAAGGCAGTCCTATCCCTGCTGCTGAGAATATTGTTCTCGCAAATTATGATACGGTGATAGTAACTACCGATCTGGAATATACGGCTTTTTCTGAATCTTTATTCAATTTTGTGTCTATATCCGGTCAAGTAAAATCTCCGGGAAAGTATTTAATTGAAGAAGGCGAGACGTTAAGTTCATTATTAAAACGGTGCGGCGGGGTAAAGGATACAGGCTTAGTTAAAGGAGCGGTCTTTACCAGGAATTATTTGAAAGTTAAACAGGAAAATATATTGGACGAACTCATTAAATCACAAAAAAGGGCTATTTTAGAAAAAGAAGCTGATTTAGCCGATGCTTTATTGACAACCGAAGAAAAAGAAT
>CAZBZJ010000171.1:0-1449 GCA_964496355.1 uncultured Planctomycetia bacterium
TCGGAGCTACTCCGATCGTTGCGCGCGCAAAATACATCATAACTCCCTATAAAAGGTTACCGAATTATTGAGCTAGTACAACAGCGACTTTTTTTAGGGCAGAGGGCATAGGGCATAGAGCATAGAGCATAGAGCATAGAGCATAGAGCAAGGGTGTAGGGCAGAGAGTAAGGATAAAAAGTAAAGTATATGACGTGTCTCGTCCTACATCCTACACCCTACTGAATGTGCTACCACGCTTTGCAGGTGTTCTATTCAGAAAGAATTTTTTGCACCGCGTAGGTGCAAAATTTTGGCCTTTTGACTTCTTCTCTTTAACAAGGTATTAATTGACACAGCGATTCTTTTGTGTTATTTTAAAAAAACTTTTAATTATATAGATGCACACAGATAGAAGGGGAAAATGATCGGCGTTATTGGCTGCGGGAATATGGGAGAGGCGATTATTGCCGGGATAAAAGCCCGGTATAAACGGGGAGAAATTGTTGCCTATGATAAGGATATAAAGAAACTTAATAGGATAAAATCAAAGCATAAAGTTCCGGCTACTAAAAAACCACTGGAGTTATCGGCTAAATCAAAGACCATTCTTATTGCCGTTAAACCTCAGGATATAAATACCGTCCTTGATACTTTAAAAGACAGCTATAAAAATCAGCTCATAATCTCTATTGCTGCTGGTATTTCGACATCTTATATTGAGAAATATTTAGACAAGAGAGCCAGAGTAGTAAGAGTTATGCCGAATCTCGCAGCTAAGGTCGCTAAGAGTATATCGGCAATCAGCAAAGGAAGGTTCGCTTCAAAATCCGATTTAACCAAAGCTAAAAAAATATTCGAAAACATAGGCCAAACTCTAGAAATTAAGGAAAAATATATGGATGCGGTTACAGCAGTTTCCGGCAGCGGGCCGGGATATATCTTTTATTTTCTCTACTGCCTGCAAGAAGCCGCCAGAGGATTGGGGTTTTCAAAAAGAGAAGCTAAAGAGTTGGTATTGCAGACTTTTAAAGGTGCCGCTGAATTGGTTTCAGAGAAGGATGATTTCTTAAAGTTAGTTAACCAGGTTGCTTGCAAAGGCGGCACAACCGAAGCGGCCTTAAAACAATTCAAGAAGAAAAACCTTAAAAACACAACTATATCAGCAGTAAGAAAAGGGTGTCAAAGAGCTAATAAGTTATCTAAATAGTTCTATAAGTAAATAAAGGTAAGTAAGGGTAAGTAAAAGTAAATAAACTTTTTTAAAAATGAGGTTCTTATGAAGATAGGTATAATTGGCGGAAGCGGATTATACAATATAGACGGCCTGGAGAATGCTGAATGGGTTAAAGTAGATACACCTTTTGGCGAGCCTTCAGATGAATTTTTAACTGCGGAATATGAAGGTAAAGAGCTTATTTTTCTTCCCCGGCACGGTAGAGGGCATAAGGTTTCACCTTCAGATATTAA
>CAZBZJ010000171.1:1459-3320 GCA_964496355.1 uncultured Planctomycetia bacterium
GCGCGAATATATACGGATTAAAATCTTTAGGGGTTACCCAGATAATATCTGTATCAGCCTGCGGTTCCTTAAAAGAAGAGATTAAACCCCAGGATTTTGTGGTGCCTGACCAGTTTATCGACCGGACAAAAGGTGTGCGTAAAGCTACTTTTTTCGAGAGAGATATTGTTGCTCATACAGGGTTTGCTGAGCCTGTATGCAGAGAATTAGCCGGTATAATCTATAAGGAAGCTGTAAAGACAGGGGCTAAAATTCATAAAGACGGTGTTTACCTGAATATGGAAGGGCCGCAGTTTTCTACTAAGGCTGAATCCAATCTATACCGTCAATGGGGCGCTGATATTATCGGGATGACTAATTTAACCGAAGCTAAATTAGCCCGGGAAGCCGAGATGTGTTATGTTACCTTAGCCGCGGTTACTGACTATGACTGCTGGCGGGATACCGGAGAAACCGTAACTGTAGAGATGATACTCGATAACCTCAAAAAAAATGTGGATAAATCCAAACAGATAATAAAATCAGTTGTTTCAGGTTTGGAAGACAGGCCGGATTGTGCCTGCCGGCATAGCTTAGAATACGCAATAGTTACCCGGCGTAACCTTATTTCGCAGGCTACTAAGGATAGATTGAAGGTTATTGCCGGCAGGTATTTGGGATTAAGTGGTAAGGATTAAGTGTTAAGTGGAATACGCAACTCGTAATCCGTAGTAGTAATTAGAAATAATGAGTATACTGATAGTTGGTTCAGTAGCATTAGATAGCGTAAAGACGCCGTTAGGTAAACGCAAAGAAGTTTTGGGTGGTTCAGCAGTATATGCTTCTGTAAGTGCCAGCCTGTTTTCACCGGTTAACCTGGTGGGGGTTGTAGGCAAAGATTTTCCTGATAAATATATCAGTTTATTAAAAAAACGTAATATTGATTTACAAGGTTTGCAGAAACGCAAAGGCAAAACTTTCCGCTGGGAAGGCGAATATACCTGGAATTTTAACGATGCTAAAACCTTATCTACCTGCCTGAACGTATTTGCAGATTTTGTGCCCCGGATTCCGCCCGAATACCAAGATAGTGAGTATGTATTTTTAGCTAATATAGACCCGGATCTGCAGGATGAAGTATTGTCTCAGGTGAAAAGGCCTAAATTAGTCTTTTGCGATACGATGAACCACTGGATACGGAATAAACGTAAACAACTAATTAAAACTCTGAAAAAAGTCGATGTTATGCTGCTTAACGATTCTGAAGCCTGGCAGTTGACCGGAGAAACAAATTTGCATAAAGTCGCCAAATTTATATTAAGCTTAGGCTGTAAACAGGTAGTTATCAAAAAAGGCGAACACGGAGCCGTATTGTTTTCTAAAAACCACGTTTTCTGCCTGCCCGGGTTTTTGCTGGAAAAAGTAGTTGACCCTACCGGAGCCGGAGATACTTTTGCCGGCGGCTTAATAGGGTATTTAGCACAGTCTAAGAAAATCACTCAGAATGCCCTAAGAGAAGCAATCGTATATGGCAGTGTTATGGCGGCATTTACCGTTGAAGACTTTAGTTTAGATAAATTAAAATCAGTAACTAAACGCGATGTTTCCAGACGAATAAGAGAGTTAAAGAAATTAACCCATTTTTAGATAGTATGTGTAACTTGACATATCTAGACAGTTTTAATGCCGAATGACTAATTTCTAATTTACCTAATCTCAGCCTGAGGCTGATCCGCCTCGGGTGGAAAGTCCCCTGCCTACCGGCAGACAGGCAATGACCAAAAGGGTAAATTTCTAAAGCCGTTGCGAGATAAGGTCTTTCATTATTAGAACATTGGGGTTTGGGCATTGATTAGAAATTAGGTCAATTAGAGCAATTAGA
>CAZBZJ010000172.1:0-3311 GCA_964496355.1 uncultured Planctomycetia bacterium
ATCGTTTACGGCCTTCTCAGGACTTCGGAGGGACTTTCCAAGTTCGTCAAGGCCAGCATGGTGTTGACATCACTGATTATGCTCGCGGTCATCTATATCATGTTGTTTGTAGCGTTTTAGTTTTATATCTTCATCTAGGTTATATATCTTTTTATCTATCCTAACTCTTACAAAACCGTCTTTTTTAAGGCGTGTAAAAAGTTCGATAAAAGTGCCTTTCTTTGCCCTTACCACCGGAGCTAAAATAGTTAACCGTCTTCCCTCTTTATATTCATTCAGCCTATCGATGATCTGTTGCTCGCTAAGTGCAGAAACCGGCCTATTACATTTATAACAGAAAGGCCGGCCTATCCTGGCAAAAAGTAAGCGGAGATAATCATAGACCTCTGTCTGGGTTCCTACTATAGAACGTAACGACCCCGAAGAAAACCGCTGTTCTATAGCGATAGCCGGCGATAATCCTTTAATGAATTCAACATCGGGTTTTTGAAGTTTTTCCAAGAACTGCCTGGCATAAGTAGACAGGCTCTCAACATACCGCCTCTGCCCTTCGGCATATATAGTATCAAAAGCCAGAGACGACTTTCCCGAACCGGACAAGCCGGTTACAACTACTATTTTATTGCGGGGCAAATAGATATCTAAATTCTTTAGATTGTGTTCCTTGGCTCCTTTAACAAAAATAAAATCATCGTTCATGACGAGTCACGGGTTAGTACAGGCTTTAACAGCCTTAAATTAAAATAACACAATGCCGTTATAACGAATAGTGATTTTTTAAAAATTTAGGAATGCAGGTTGCCACAAAGCCATGACACCGAAAATAAAAAAAGCCTGCCTCAGAAAGGCAGGCTTTTATAAAAGACATTCTCATGAAGTTATCAACTTATTACTTTCTTGTCGCAGCTCTTATGTGCAGAAAACAATTCTTTATTTACTTCTTCTTCTTCTTAGTTGTCTTTTTCTTAGTTGTCTTCTTTTTCTTGGTTGTTTTCTTCTTCTTTGCCATCCTCACCTCCTTTTTATTTTCCTTCATGGAAATTTAAAAAAACCTTACTACTGAATTTAATTTAACAAAATTAAAAACTAATGTCAACATTTTTCCTTATAATTTTCACTTTATTTTTTTATAATCATATTCTTTTTTGCAGAAATAAATTTCATCTTAACCTTAGTTAAGATGAAATCTTCTTTTCCTTTCATTTTTTTTCTTTGTTGCGGCGATAAATCATCGTAACCTAAAAGATGCAAGACTCCGTGAACAATATAACGCGTTACTTCTTCTTCAATCGCAACTTTATATTTGCCGGCATTAATGCCGGCTTGTTCTATAGAGATAATAACCTCTCCTATTGTTCCGGAAGGATCATGGCTGTCCCCCAGATAAAAACTTATCACATCCGTAGAAACCCGCCTGCCGAAATACTCGTTATTTAACCGTGTAATCTGTGAATTATCCACAAAAGCAAAAGAAATATTCTTTTGCCTGATATCTAATTCAGCCATAACGGCACGTATTATCCTTTTAAAATCAGCTTTTTTTATCTGGTAAATGTTTTGTGAATCCGTTATCGGTATACTCATAAAGAATTTCGGAAAAGATTAAGAATGGCGGTTATTTTTCTTTTTAGAAAGCTGTTTTCCGTTTGCTGCTTTTGGGGATTTTTTTGAATAATCTACTCTGGTATGGAACATTGCATTTAGAATCCGGATGAATACCTCCGATACTTTTTCCAGATCTCTAAAAGTCAGGTTTGTATCGTAAAGCTGGCCATCCAAAAATTTTTGCAATATAGTATCCCGCACCATCTCTCGTATACGCGAAGGGGTAGGTTCATCCAGAGTCCTTGACCGGGCTTCGACGGCATCTGCTAAATGAACCAGCGCAACTTCTTTAGAACGCGGCTTAGGCCCCGGATACCGGTAAACTTCTTCGGGTTCGGCATCTTTGGGCTTGCTCTCCTGAGCTCTTCTGAAAAAATAATAAACCAGGGTAGTGCCGTGATGTTCGGTTATAAAATCGATTATCTTTTGGTTAAGATGGTACTTCTTAGCTAACTCTATTCCTTCTTTTACATGATTCATTATTATCATCTTACTCATAGCCGGAGCTAAATTTTTATGCCGGTCTTTATAACTAGCCAACATCTGGTTTTCGGAAAAATATTCTGATTTGGATATTTTGCCGATATCATGATAATAAGAACCGACTCTGGCCAGAAGTGAATTCCTGCCTATTGCTTCGGCCGCAGCTTCGGCTAAATTAGCAACCACTAAAGAATGCTGGTAAGTACCGGGAGCTTCCAGAATCATCTTACGTAAAAGCGGATGGTTAAAATCAGACAGTTCTAAAAGCGATATATTAGTAACTACTCCGAGTAAATATTCAAAAATCGGCAGAATACCAACCAGTACAATAGAAGAAACAATCCCGTTAGTTACAAGAAGCTGTAAGTTTTCCGTAAGATAAGAAAACCCCGAATTCGCAAAGACGGCTATCGTTATTATGCACCCCGCAATCCCTGCCAGGAACCCGGCCTTGATAACATCAAATCTGGTCCTAACCTTAATAGTCAGAAATATACCGGCCGAACCCGTAATAAGCTGTACAATAAATATGTCAAAACCTGTCTTATAAATTATACTGTTTAGAATAGAAATCAAAAATAGAAATGCAAAGCTGAACTCTACGTCTTTATAAAGGACATTTATCAATATTACCAAAAATAATACCGGCGAAGCTGAAACCGGCATTTCGAATTGCTTAGCTAAAATTAAACACGCCAGGCTTAATACAAATAAAAAACTAAGTGCCAGATATCCCGGTTCTAACTTATAGCGCAGCACTTTAAGATAATACGCGGATAATAAGATTAATATTAAAAAGGCTATGTTGATTTGCTGAAAGAAAAAAATAAAGCCTACACTTAAAATCAACAACACCGATAAAAATATATTTAGGCGCCGGCTATTTAATTTTTTCATAAGCTCTGATTATTTTCTGGACTAAGGAGTGCCTTACCACATCTTTTTCAGTTAGGTTTATAGCCGCAATTTCCGGAATAGACTTTAGTAACTCTATGGTTGAAGCTAAACCTATAGGCTTACCGCCGGGCAAATCCGATTGGGTAACGTCTCCGGTAATTACTGTTTTAGAATCAAATCCTAACCTGGTCAAAAACATCTTCAGCTGTTCGGCTGTACAGTTTTGAGCTTCATCTAAAATAATAAAAGCACTATTTAAAGTCCGGCCCCTCATATATGCAAGAGGCGCGACTTCGATTATGCCCATTTCTAAATACTCTTCGATG
>CAZBZJ010000173.1:0-3235 GCA_964496355.1 uncultured Planctomycetia bacterium
TTGAGGTATTATATAGGACATATGTCCTATATAGAATGAAAACAGTCATGTCCCAATATGTTTTAACTGATTTAGAGAAACTTCAAAAAATCATCGAAAATACCGGTATTTGCCGGTCTGATCTTGCCCGTAGGCTGGAGGTCAGTTATAAGACGGTATACCGCTGGTTAGATAAAGGGGTTTTGCCGCATCCAGCGCAGTCTCGGGATATCGATCAGCTTTTTAAAGAATATGTTGACCTTCGCCAGGCTGTTTTAGGCTTGCGGTTAAAAGTAAAGAATCCCCTTAAAATCTTGCATAGTAACAGGATGATAAGAGAAAAATTCATGCTGGAGATGACATACCATTCTAATGCTATAGAAGGCAGCCGGATGACTATAAAAGAGACCCAGCGGGCTTTTGCCGGCAAACCTGTAAGAGGCAAAGAGTTCTTTGAGGTTTTAGAGGCGGTTAACCATAAAAATGCCCTGGAATTCTTACTTAAGAGTATTAAGGTAGGTTTTAAAATAGACAAGGGATATATCTTAAAACTGCATAGTATAGTAATGTATAATTTTAACAATACGCTTCCCGGCAAATACCGGACAGGGTATGTTAATCTTACTAATACCGAGCAGCCGCTTCCTTCTGCCCAGGAAGTTCCTCTAAAGATGGACAAGCTTATCAGGCAGATAAATAGTTACGGTAAAGACCCTGTAGGCAAGATTGCCCATGATCATTATGAGTTCGAAGCTATCCACCCTTTCCTTGACGGTAATGGCAGAGTGGGAAGATTAGTTATGTTAACCCAGTTACTTAGTCAGGGGATTGCCCCGGCTATTATAAAGATCGATGACCGCTATAAATATTATATGGCTCTAGCCAAAGCAGATTCCGGGGATTTAAAGAACATTATGCAGATGGTCTGTGACAGCATCTTGAATGGTTACAGTTTATTGCTTGAAAAACAGTAGTTGTTCAAAATTGTTTGAATCAATTTTTTAAAAGGAGGTTTGCGTTATTTACGGATATATAGATCCCGGAAGCGGGTTTACGGTTGTTAGTATCGGCGGGATAATCCTTTCTTTCCTGCTGGGATTCCTGGGGATATTTTCTCTATTTTTTAAGAAAATATGGCATTTTTTCAAAAAATATAAGAAGCCTTTTTTGTTTACTCTCTTGGCGGTTATAATAGTTGGCGGTTTGGCATTATTTTATTTTAACAAGGCAGGTAATACCATGGATTTTAATAAGAAGATTATTATTCTGGGGTTTGACGGGTTAAGCCCTGAGATTATAGAACCTATGATGGAAAAAGGAGAGTTGCCTAATTTCTCTAAATTGAAAGAGAAAGGTTCTTATAGACATCTTGCTACTACTAATCCTTCTCAATCGCCGGTTGCCTGGGCTGGGTTTGCTACCGGCAAGAATCCGGGTAAGACCCAGGTTTTTGATTTCTTAGTACGTGATCCTAAGACTTATCTGCCCGATATATCTATTTCCCGTATGGAGAACGGAAAGCCTGTAAGGGTAGTAAAAGCTAAATCTTTCTGGCAATATACTTCCGAAGGCAAAATTCCTAATGTAATATTAGGATGTCCGGTAACTTTTCCGCCGGATAAAGTCTATGGCAGGATGTTGTCAGGTATGGGGGTACCGGATATTTTAGGTACAGAAGGCACATTTACTTTTTATACTACCGAAGATATTACCGGCGATAAGGATTATGGAGGCAAAGTTTTTCAGGTTGAACGGGCTGACGAGATCAATGTCAATTTGATTGGCCCCAGAGTTAAGACAGTACGGGGTAAGGCTGACAATGTATCCGTTCCGGTTACTGTGATACCGCAGGAAAAAGAAGGTGTTTTGATTAGATATCAAAACCAGGAATTCGGCTTGAAAACCGGAGAATGGAGTGGTTGGAAAGAAGTAGTCTTTGATTTAGGTTTATTCAAGAGTATGCGGGGTATAGTTAAGTTTTATCTGGTTGAAAGCCAACCGCATTTAAAATTATATATTTCACCGATTAATTTTGATCCCCGACAACCTGCTTTCCCGATTTCTTATCCTGCCGGCTATAGTAAAGAGCTAGCAGAGAAAATCGGCCTCTATTATACGCAAGGCATGCCTATGCATACCTGGGCGGTAAATGAAAAGAGGCTTACAGAAGAGCCCTTTTTACACCAAATAGAAGAAGTATTGTCCGAAAAAAGAGCAATGCTTGAATATGAGTTAAACAGGTTTAAAAAAGGTGTGTTCTTCGTTTATTTTGAGTCTCCGGATATTATCCAGCATATGTTCTGGCGGTATACAGACCCCGAGCATCCGCTTTATGAAGCTGATGCTCCGGAAAAGTATAAAAATATGATTTATAATTGGTATCAACGGATGGACAGTATTCTGGGCTTTGTTATGGATAGCATCGGTGACGAGGATATTTTAATAGTTCTATCTGATCACGGTTTCGACACTTTTCGTAGGGCTGTACATGTTAACAGTTGGTTGAGGGAAAACGGATATTTGGTTCTGAAAAATACGGCAGTGGAGTCGGGTCAACCGTTGCTTCGTGGCATAGATTGGAGTAGGACAAAAGCATATGCTTTAGGATTTGGAGCAATATATATAAATCAAAGAGGGAGAGAATCTAAAGGTATAGTTAGTCCGGGCAAAGAGACCGAAACCTTGAAAGAGGAGATAACCGGGAAATTAGAAAAATGGAAAGATGATAAGTCCGGCCAGCTAGTTATTAATAATGTATACCCGAGACAAGAGATTTTTTGGGGTAAATACGCACCGCAGACGCCGGACCTTTATATAGGATTTAACACCGGGTATAGGGCTTCCTGGCAGACAGCTTTAGGAGATGTCCCAGCTAAACTTATTGAAGATAATGAGAAAAAGTGGTCTGGCACCCATTTAATAGACCCGGAGCTTATTCCCGGAATTATCTTTTCTAATCAGAAAATCAATACACAGAACCCTTCCATTTACGATATTGCGCCGACAGTTTTACAAGTGGCAGGCTTTAGTGAGGAGGAGTTACAGGACTGCGAATTTGACGGCAATACTCTTTTTGATTGAGTTTACAAGATTCAGTGAAGAGTTTTTCTGCAAAAAGTATTCCAAGTATTTCCGTAATAAGTGATTATAGCGCAGGAAATATTGTTGATACTTATCCTAAATGCGACAAAACAGGCCAGGCCTAAAATGTCGCAGGCCTAAAATGTCGCAGATAACCTTAATTAATTACCATGTA
>CAZBZJ010000174.1:0-3227 GCA_964496355.1 uncultured Planctomycetia bacterium
CGATCTCTCCTCATTCAAATTTTTAATTCTTTCCTTTAAAGCCACTCTCCTCACCTCCATTTAAAATCTAACATATTGTGGGATAAATGTCAAGTGGGAATAATCATTTTTCCCACTTTTAAGCTTTGTCCTCACTACAAAACCTCTCCTCCTTGAATATTTGCTTTATAGACAAAGCAATCTCTTTCTAAGGAAAAGCCTGGACATCGGACTTAAAAAAATAGGCAAGGCTCCTTTTTCCTAAGCCGCAACCATTGCTATAACAGGAATAGGTACAAGGATTAAATGCTTAAACGGCATTAAGCCTTTTTTTTGTCACATTTTATTCTAAGGCTAACGCAAATTTTATCGCATTGTTAATCTCTATGACTTTCTCTGCTCCCAAAGAGCAGATTTTTTCTTGAAGGCGAGACTTTCCAATTGTGGTTATAGTATCTAAATTTATAACGCTCTCCTGAGGTAGCCCCTCGCTTTTTTTCAATCCAACCTCAACGGGTATATCACGCATAGTGCGTGTAACTTGCGCCACCGTTACCGCATTACGCACTTTGTAGGCTTCGTCACGAGAAAGTAAAACTACCGGCCTTCTCCCAATCGGCTTGGGCTGCTCTGCCCACCAGACTTCGCATCTTTTCATTTCAAATCCTCCTCTCCGAATGCCTCAGCAGCAGCTTTCTCCATTGCCTTCAACTCTTCTATAGATTCCGGTTTTCTCCTATATCCTTCTTCATATTTCTCAATCATTTTTTGTTGTTCAAAATTTTTAAGCCAAAAACGAATTGCTAAATCAACAAGTTCACTCCGGTTAATCCCCAATTCTTTCCGCACCTTTTCAATTCGTTTCAAATCCTGTTTTGGTAAACTAATTCCTATTTTTTCTTTTGTTATCATATCCATCACCTCCTTTTTCCGACTAAAGTATAACATATTTCATACTTATAGTCAACTTTATTTCATACTTTAATTCTACCAGTAACTCAAAGCTCCAGAAATAGAGCACTTAATTCATCCACTCAATACAACACACGCTCCCTATTTGTCAATATTTATTCGCAATACGGAAAGGTACAGAAAGTTATCTTTTGCGGGAGTTAATCCAGCCTGCTAATACAAAAATCCCTGCTCCTAAGCTATTTGCCCCCATATCCAAAAAAGAAAAACTCCGGTAAGGAAGAAAATACTGAATAAACTCTAAACTCGCCCCATAAAGGATAGAAAAAATAAAAGCATGCCCTAAACTTAGCCTATTTAAATAAAACAAAAAACACAAAACAAAATAAGCTATAAAATGGCTGACTTTATCCCCGCCTTCTACAGAAGGATACTCTACAGGAATAATCGACAATACAAGTATCCCCGCCAAACCCGTAAATAAAGCTGCCTTCCTCCATAAATATATCCGCATATTTCTATCAACTTATTTGTTGGCCTCACTCAACCCTTCTAACCTTCTAACGTAATTTCTGCGCTATGCGCTCTGCACTATGCGCCATGCCCTATGCCCTTTGCCTTCTCCCCTCTGACTTCTGACTTCGGACGTTGGACTTTAAAAAAACAGATATGGCGCTTTTTCTCATAAGAAAGGGTTACCGAAAGCGTTTGGATACTCTATAGATCTGGCCCCTTTTCTTCGGTTTGGGATTTTTTTATACAGCTAAAGAATCTTTCAGCTTTTTTAGAAATTCTGACCTCTTTTCTTCCCCCATCTTTCGAATATTAATCAATTTCCATTGCACTGCAGGCAACCTATCTGCTCCGTCAATCCCTAACAGATTCCAATTCGGTTCACCTTTTTTTAAAGATACCAAAAAATTTTTCTCGTCTTTTGTTAGAATTTTTTTAATAATATCGACTAACATGCTACGTGCTTGTACAAGATCGTCATA
The DNA here is from genome assembly GCA_964496355.1 of uncultured Planctomycetia bacterium. Lineage (GTDB taxonomy): Bacteria > Omnitrophota > Gorgyraeia > Duberdicusellales > Duberdicusellaceae > CAZBZJ01. The sequence goes on from CAZBZJ010000174.1 coordinate 1,887, forward strand.
TGAGACTTCATCACTTGTCATCCCCTGAAATTCTGAATCATAAACAATCTTAAACTCTTTTAAAACTGGATTAAGCAACTCATGGATAGGACGATCATGGCTAATCAGATAGACTAAAAATCCTTTACGAATCTGTTCTGTAATCCCCTCATTATCTAAAAGAAATTTAATATCATAAAGATCCCGAGGATGTTGCCTGTCCAATGCTGCACAAATCTTTCCTCCAAATACATCGGCAAAAGATACTGTCCGCGCTTGGACAAATAGCTCAAATATTTCTTGAGCTTTTGAGCTAAGCGCGTGCTTTTCTGCTGCAAAAAGCAGTCCCCCGAATAACTAAATTAGGCTCTATCTTTATTTGCACTTCCTTATTTTTTACAAATATTTGATTCGTCATATTGGGATTATTAATTCTCCCTTCTTGAATGCTAACATCAGACAAATTGCTTTTAATCTTCTGGGCTATCCGTCTTAATGCTGCTTCAATCTTTTCTAACGATACATCTCGCGGCTCAATTGGCAAATAAGTTAAATCTATATCCACAGAGAACCGCGGCACATCCCGAAAAAAGAAATTAATCGCGCTACCGCCTTTAAGAGCAAATACTTCTTCTTCAAAAACATAAGGAAAGGACTGAAGCAACAATTGAGCTTGAGGAAAAAATCTATTCTTTTTTATTGCCATATTATATTATTCTTGTATATTTGTTTTTGGAACAGATATATTATATTTAGGATCAAATTTACCGCCTTTACCTATGACTCTTTTACCCTTGCCAAAATAAACTTTCTCTAAATTGAGATGATTTACCCAAGGATGGTGAAACTTTTCCGCAAAATGCATAAATAAGCGTTTAACTTTTAGCGAAACAGTTTTTTCTAATAATTCTTGAATTACAACAGGCCTTAAAGTTTTTAGCCCCTCCATTAAAAGAGAAGCATGTTCATATGTTTCACCCTTATCTACCAAATAAAAAACTTCCATTATAGCTAATTCAGGTGATGAAAGCATTATTGAATACTCCCCCATATTTTTTTTTGTTAATCCGATTTTATCTTTATAGGGAAAACTATTTGTATAAACATAATTCACCGGTTGTTCCCACTGATGCTTTCTAAACCACATAGGCAAAGATCTCTTAAGGCCGAACAAAAATACAGGATAGCCCTCTCCAAGGGAGATAAAATGCATATGGCCTTGTAACTTCAAAGCACTACGGCCTCCGATATGAACATTCAATTGTAACTGTTGTTGTAAAGCATATACCCCGCCAGTCCAATCTATGCTATCTCCGGAATGCTTAAAAGCTCCATGCCCTATAGATTCTATCCAAGCTGATT
>CAZBZJ010000175.1:0-3214 GCA_964496355.1 uncultured Planctomycetia bacterium
CGAAGCGGGCTTCGGCATTATCACGGGAAGACAAGGGAAACTCTAAATTTTTAATAAAAATTAATTTCGGAGGCAGGTAGACAAGATACCCGATTTTTGCCGGCGCATGCGCCCAACGGGAAATTTTTCGCTCAAATTCCTCTTTTTTTAAATTCAAATAACAGCTTACGCTTACTAGAATGACAAAGTAAATACATCCCAGCAAAAGAATAACCTTTAAAAAGAGTTTAATATGAAAACTCGCCGAATAATTTCTCATTAACGTAGAACTCTATTCTATCGATATAAAATAATGCTCTATATCCTTTCTGTAGCGGAGAAAAATAACTTATTTCTTTATAATCACGAAACAACAAGGTTACTTGCTTTAAGGAAATAATCTTGTTTTTAATTAATTCTGCCAATTCCTGCTTTTCCTTTTTTTTTGCTATATTCAAAAGATACGCTAACGCAAACGGATCAGCCTCATCTTCTTCTCCGGCTTCGATACAACGTGAAAACATATCCGCCGCACGCGAGTAGCCGGATATAGAAAAATAATATTCTCCCATCGCGAATAAAGCCTCTGTGTAATATGCCGATTCCGGATAACTATCAACTAAAGTTTTAAAATACATAAACGCAAGATCCAGCGAACCGGATTTAGCCGCAGTTATGCCCTGTTTATATATAGATGCCGGGCCGGCATAAGTTAAAGCCGGCACATAAAATATAACCGCTATAAGCAGACTATACGCAAAAACGCGCCAAAACCTTCCGGGATGGAGATTTCTGTTCATCCGGGTTTTTCCTTTATATTGTAAAATTATAACAAAATTAGGCCTAAATGAAAACTTTAAAAAATCGCAAAAAAAACCCCTATTTTTAATCCTTGAAATAATTCCTGCTTAGATGTACAATAATGCTTCCTAAAAAAGGATACCGCATGGCAAAAAAGATCATCTTAACCTTATTGATTCTTATCTGCGCGGCTGTACTGTTTTTTTTAGCCTACCAGGGATACGCCACATACTTTGGCGAGAATACGCTTACTCATCAAATAAAAACATCTACCCGTAAAATCGAATCGCTTCAAGAAAAACTAAATGAAAAAGAAACTAAGATTAAAGGACAAGCCGAAAAACTCCAAAATTATAAAGTTCAACTTGAAAAACAACAAAGCATCCTAAACGAAACCGCAGAATATAAAGAAACTATGCAGGTTAAACTCAAGGAGATTAATGCTCAGATTAAGAACCTGCAGGTGTCTCTCGAACAATTACAAAGCGAAAAGGAAGCCATAAAAGACGAAAAGGCAAACTTACAGACTGATATAGTAAAACTGCGTGAAGAACTCCGGTTGCACAAAGGAAAGATTGAAAACCTCGAGGAAAAAGATCAGGTGTTGAAACGTAACCGGGAAAGCCGGCGAAAGCTCTCAAAAAGAATCCGGGAAATCAAAACCGAAAATCAAAAAGACGCCGACCAGATAAAACAGCAAGTCGGTAATAACGGCTATGTGGTAAAGAACGGTGAATCTACCTTAACCCGCCGGAACATTGTCAAGCTAAAAGAAATTATAGTCGGCCCTTAATTACATATTGGGAATAGCTTCCTGAATAAGGGGCAAAATGTTCTCGATCTCTTCTTTCGATAACCTCCCCAAACGCGTAAACCTGAAATTACCTTCGCGGTCTTTATTTTCCCGGGTAATTTGCAGCTTTTTTACGCCCTGGTTATACGAATAAATACTCACCGTAATACGCCCGTTATCATATTCGTAAGTCTTTGCAAACAATTTTTCGTCTAAGCTGCTGTCATATCTCGGCATATCCGCCCTCCTTCCAATTAAAAGAAAATTTCTATATTTGCTATTTACCCTTTCTTGGCAGAAAGATGTTTATTCATACATTTCTTTCCACAATGGGTTGCCGGATACATCCCGCTCCAGCAATAAGAACATAACTTTTCTTTAGGCAAACCAATAGCCTTGTGCATATCATCTATAGTTTGATACCGTAATGTAGTAACCTCCAAGTCCTGCTCTATCCATTTTATCATAGCCTGGTACTTCGGCGAATCCGGTTTTAAATATTCGGATACATCCTCAATATCTCTGCCTTCTAAACTCCTTATAGCACGCCGGGCAGCCAGCTCGTTAATACTGCGGGTCGAAAAGTTAAATTTACACGGAAACATCAACGGCGGACATGCGACCCTAACATGCACTTCTTTTGCTCCCGCCTGCCAGAGTTTCTTTACGGTGAAATTTCTTAATTGGGTGCCTCTGACAATCGAATCTTCACATACAACTATCCGGTTACCGCGTATAATATCTTCTACAGGAATCAACTTTAACCTGGCTATCAAATCACGTTTATGCTGGGAAGGCGGAGTATAACTTCTTCCGTATCCGGGCGTATACTTAACCAAAGGGCGCCTGTATAATTTTCCGGATTCAGCGGCATACCCGATCGCATGAGCTAACCCCGAATCAGGGACTCCGCAAACAAGGTCGGCTTCGATATCAGTGTCGCGCATAGCTAATAACCTGCCGCAGCGTTCGCGTGCTATCTCGACATTGATACCTTCGTAATTAGAGGCCGGAAAACCTGTATATATCCAGAGAAACGAGCAAATTTGTTTAACCGGCCCGCCGTTTCTTTTTGATATTAATCCCTCTTCAGTCAATAATACAATCTCTCCCGGTTCTAAATATTTAGTAACCTTATAACCGTTATTGGGAAAAGCCGACGTCTCAGTAGTAACCGCTATTCCGGATTCTTTTTTCCCCACCGCCAAAGGCGTATATCCACACCTGTCACGGGCAGCATAAACACCTTCGGAATTCATTAATAATAAAGAACACGAACCTTCGATAGAATCATATACCCTTTCAATGCCTTCAACAATATTGTCGCCCTTATTAATCAACTTAGCAACCAGCTCGGTATTATTAACTTGGGCTTTGCTAAACTCGCTGAACGATATGCCTTCTTCCATTAACTCCTGGCTAAGCTCCTCGGAATTCTCTATAAATCCATTAGTTACCAGACAAAACTCTCCAAGATGCGAGTTTAAATAAATCGGCTGTTCGTCAAAATCACTGATAACCCCTATGCCTTTTTTACCCTCAATAAATTTATAGTCTTCATAAAACCTTGATTTAAACTGAGTCTGGCTGATATTATGTATCTGCCGTTTCATGTTACCGTCTAAAACGGCAATTCCTCCG
>CAZBZJ010000176.1:0-3169 GCA_964496355.1 uncultured Planctomycetia bacterium
CCGGATAACAGCAAAGTTAGGAAGATAACCATAAAGTATAAGGATAAAAACCGGCATGAAATCTTATCCTGCCGTATTCCTGAACCTCATTCATTCAGAATTAGAAATAAAGAGGCCGAGCTTATTGAAATATTTTTTGATTAAGTTATTTACTGCGAAGATTTAACCTAATAAACAATTATTAAGCCGTTTTATTTATGTTTTTTTTAAGAAAGTCCTGTAAAGTATTATTTATTCTGCTTTTAATTTATTTTTTTCTTCTTAGTATCAAGCTTGTTGGAAACGGTGCTAAACTTTTAGGCGAAGATTTTGCCCGAAACCTTATCTCTACTACCCGTAATCCGGTTGTAGCCCTTTTTATTGGTGTTTTGGTAACCGCTATTGTCCAGTCTTCGTCTTTGACTACTTCTTTGGTAGTGGCATTGGTGGGCAGCGGGATTATGGACTTAACGTGTGCAATCCCAATAGTAATGGGGGCAAATGTAGGTACGACTATTACTAATATGATAGTCTCTTTTGGCCATATAAGTTGGCGTCAGGAGTTTAAACGCGCTTTTGCTGCGGCTACAGTCCATGACATATTCAATATATTGACTTTGTTGATTCTATTCCCCCTGGAGATGCAGTTTAGATGTTTGACTAAGTTAGCAATGTTCTTTCAGAATGCTTTTGAGAACATAGGCGGATTTAAATTCACCAGCCCTATCAAAGTAGCATTAGCCCCGCCTTTGGACTTATTCGAAAATTTATTTTTAAAAGGTTTCTCTCTGGGAGAGAAAGCCGCAGGCATACTGTTAATAATAGCAGGTTTGTTATTTTTATTTGGTTCTTTAATATGCCTGATGAAGATTTTACGCAAGCTATTTATCGGTAAAGCCGAAATACTTATAGATAGGTATATATTCCGAAACGGGATGCTTGCTATGGGTATAGGGCTTATAATAACAATGGTCGTACAATCGAGTTCACTTACTACTTCTATAATGGTTCCTTTAGCCGGAGCCGGAGTATTGTCACTGGAAAGAGTCCTGCCGTATACTCTGGGCGCGAATGTAGGCACTACTTTTACTGCTCTGTTTGCCAGTTTAGCGGTCAGCGGAGAACTCCGGGCGGCAGCTTTAGCGGTAGCATTAGCGCATTTATTTTTCAATATTTCCGGAATACTGATTTTTTATCCTGTAAAGAGAATGCGGATGATACCGATATTCTTAGCCAAACGGTTTGCTCATAAGTGTTCTAGAAGACGATATTTCCCTTTTATAGCAGTTATATTTATATTTATTGTAATCCCGGTAATTGTTATTATTTTGAGGGATTTTATAGGGAGGTGACCTTATGTTCAGAAATATCCTTAATATCTGGAAAGAAGAAGATTTTTTAGGTAAGGTTATAAGCGACTTTAAAAAGATGCTAGAAAATGCGGAGTTTGTATTTGATAAAGCCACCAAAGTATGGTGGCGTAAGATCACCCCGGATGCCGTACAGGCAGATATCTATTCCCGGGACAGGAAGATAAACGAAGAAGAACAGCGTATACGCAGAAGGTTGATTCAACATTTGGCTATAAATCCCCGGCAGGATTTTCCGGCCTGCCTGGTATTTATGAGCGTAATTAAAGACGTAGAACGTATTGGAGATTACTGTAAAAATATATTTGAATTAAGCCATATATTAAAGTCTGATTTAAAGGATAACTTTATAGAAAGTTTAAAAGATATTGAATCTGAGATAGAAACAAGCCTTTTACAGATCAAAGACGCATTTTTAGAAGCTGATACCGGAAAAGCATCTTCTTTGATGCAGCGGCACGGCAAGATTTCTTCGGAGTGTGAAAGTATAATAAGGTCGATGGTAAAGCAGAATTTGCCGGTAGATAAAGCAGTATGCTACACTCTATTGTTGCGTTACTACAAAAGGATAAGTGCTCATATTGCCAATATTGCCTCCAGTGTCGTTAATCCTGTTGAAAAGATTGATTTCGTAGTCGAAGGCCTGCTGTAGCCTTACCCCACTTCGTAAATGGGGTTCCCATTTACGAAGTGGGGATGTGTTTAGAAGGATATAAAAAGCAACTTTAGTTTCGGATATCCAATCTTCGATATCTGAATTCTGATTTCTGTCTTCTGACTTCTGATATAATATGACTAAAAAATGCATACTCCTATTTTCCGGCGGGTTAGACAGTTTTATAGCTTACCATTTGCTTAAACAGCAAAATATCGATCTAATTATTTTAAAGTTTACCTCTGTATTCCTGCAAGGCCAGGATATCAAAACTCCTCAAGATTGCCGGATAATCGATGAAGAGTTTGGAGAAGAATATTTAGGACTAATTAAGAATCCGGATTACGGATTTGGCAGGAATATGAACCCTTGTATAGACTGCCGGATTTTCATGTTAAAGAAAGCTAAACAGTTTATGAAAAAAGAGAAAGCCGGTTTTATTGCTACCGGAGAAGTCTTAGGCCAGAGGCATAAGTCGCAAAAAAAGCAGATATTTGATCTTATCGAAAAGAAGACAGGCTTAAAGGGTTTAATATTAAGGCCGCTTTCTGCAAGCCTTTTAGGGCCGACTTATCCGGAAAACAAAGGTATAGTAGATAGAGACCGATTATTGAATATTCAGGGAAAGTCAAGAAGAGAGCAATTAAGATTAGCCGATTATTTCGGAATCAAAGGATACACTACCCCTTCAGGCGGATGTTTATTAACCGATAAAGGATTCAGCCGCAGGCTTAAGGATTTGATGAGGTTTAAACCGGACTTCGGATTAAAGGATACCGAACTTTTAAAGATCGGCCGGCATTTCCGGATAAATCCCGCCTGCAAATTTATAATAGGCAGGACTAAAGAGGAATCAGCCAAATTAACCGGATTAAAGAACGGGCATATTCTGGTAAAGACCCAGGGGTATGTACATCCGGCTGGTTTAGCCGTAGGCCGTCCGGGCAGAGAAATGGAAAGAATATTGGATATATTCAGCTATTTTGCTTATAAGGTGTCTAAGCAGAATGCGCTTGTTTTTGAGATAATAAATAAAGATAAAGCCTTACGCCGGGTTAAACAGCACTGTCGACAATGTCTGAGCTTGCCTTCTCTCTGACTTCTTCTTTTATATTATTTTATAAGGAACTCTTTTTGGAGGGCTTTATATATAGACTGTGTCTCT
>CAZBZJ010000177.1:0-2883 GCA_964496355.1 uncultured Planctomycetia bacterium
GGCTTAAATCTGCTAAATCTGTTCTCAGGGTTTCCAGTTTACTCTTCAATTGATTAATTTCATATTCTATAGCGTCTATTTTTTGTTTACTGCGGATTGCTTCGTATCTGGCAGATACTACTTGCTGCAGATCAATCGCCAAATCTTCTAATCTTTTCGGGATAAACCCGGGATGTAAATAATATTTATAACTCCATTCACGGAGAAGGCGGTTTTGCCTGGTTTCTCCATACCTTACTACATCGGCAATATCCTGCTTCTGAAGCTTTATCTTTCCGGGGCCGACATTCAATACTACACTCTTGCTATCCTCTTTTTCGACTATACCTTCTATACTCCTGCCGTTTTTCAAAATCACGCTATCAGCCAGGCTCCGGCCGTAAATAAAAATAACACATAACATCACTATAAATGCGCAAACGAATTTATATTTCATAACCCTGATAATAAACTCTCTGTAAATATAACCCGCCGGCAGCAGCGGGTTTTCCTAAGTTTGACCTGTCTTTACTTTTAATTATTTTTGAAATCGTATTTTTATTCTTTCTGCCAAGCCCGCAATCGGTTAAAAGACTTACTATATTCCTTGCCATGCCTCTTAAAAAACCGTCCGCCTGTATATCAATTATGATGAAACTTCTCCTTTTTGCTATTTTAACATTTTTTATCCGCCGTACACAAGTCTTATAGCTGGAAGCTTTTTGCACAAAAGCAGAAAAATCTTTTTTACCTATCAGGCAAACCGCACAATCCTTCATCCTTTCAATATCCAGCTTCTCCTTTATAAACCAGTTATAATTACGAAAAAAAATGTCTTTTTGAGATTTATTAAGAATAATATAACGGTAAACTTTAGATTCTGCACAAAACCGGGAATGAAATTCTGGATCAACCAATTTTATTTTCTTTGCATAAATATCATCGGGCAGATAAGAATTTAAAGCCTTTTTTATATTATTTATTTTTATACGGCTGTTAACTTTGAAATTGACTACCTGATACTTTGCGTGTACCCCGCGGTCTGTCCGGCCAGAGGCTGTAACCCTAACATGTTGGTTAAAAAGTTTCTTTAGCGCCTTTTCAAGAGAAGCTTGTACGGTAGGCGGTTTGGTAACTTTGTTTGTATTCTGAAGCTGCCAACCGAAATAGTTTGTACCGTCGTATTGTAATACCAAGCATATGTTTTTCATGATTTAATCAGAAGTCAGAAGCCGGGATTATGGGCTATTATATAATGCGAACAACTAAGAGCCAAGAACCAAGAGTCAAGGGCCGAGAGCGAATTACCGGCCCTGGATGAGAGTTTCGGCAATCTGAACGGCGTTTAAAGCAGCACCTTTTCGTAAATTGTCTCCTACACACCATAACCAGAAACTGTTTGGATTAAAAGGGTCTTTACGTAACCTGCCTACAAAGACATCGTCTTTTCCTTCGGCATCAAGAGGAAATACCGATTTTTGCGGGTCTTTGTAAAAAGTTACTCCCCGGGAAGATTCTAATGCTTTTTGCATATCGGAAATATCAGCTTTACGTTTGGTGCGCAGATAGATTGATTCTGAATGTGAAGTGAATACAGGCACTCTTACGCAAGTCGTGGCGACTTTTATAGTATCATCGTCGAATATCTTGTGAGCCTCATTAACAGTCTTCCATTCTTCGCTGGTATATCCATAATCTGAAAACCCTCCTATTTGAGGTATCACATTAAAGATGAGTTGGGCTGCATGAGCCTGCGGCTCTTTATCTACAACTTTTTCTATTAAATCAAAATCTTTATCTTTATTACGAAGAACCAGGGTTTCGGCAGCTTTCCATAAATCCACAGCAGCCTTCTTGCCAGCTCCTGACGCCGCCTGATAACTGGAAAGAATTATCTGTTCTAACCCAAATTGCTTATGGATCTGGTTTAAAGCCGTAACCATTTGAATAGTGGTGCAGTTAGGGTTAGATATAATTCCCTTATGTTCTTTTACTTTCTCTGCGTTTACCTCAGGAACAACCAAAGGCACATTCGGCTTTAAACGAAAATCCCTGCCGTTATCAATTACTACTGCACCCTTTTTTACCGCCTCTGGCGCATACATAACTGCTGCGCCTTTTTCGCCTTCAGTGCCGGCAAAAAGAGCAATATCTATGCAGTCGAATTTTTCCGGAGATATAGATTCTACTTTATAAATTTGATCATCTATCTCTATCTCTCTCTGGCTTCTGGCAAAAACTCTAAGTTCACCTACGGGAAAATCGCGCTGTCGTAAACATCTAAGCATCTCAACACCGACTGCGCCGACTCCAACCACTGCTACATTATATTTATCTTTCTTTTTCATGATTATGTTTTACAGGTTTTTAACTACTAAATCGCCGACTTCTTCGGTCGAGTGTCCCATACGCCCGGCTGATAAACTCTTGAGTTTTTCACGAACAACTTTTATGACCGATTCTTCAACTTTTCGTGAAGCTTTCTCTTCTCCTAAAATCTCCAAAAGCATACCGCCTGCACATATAGCAGCTAAAGGATTTATTACATTCTTACCGGTATATTTTGGAGCTGAACCGCCTATAGGTTCAAACATCGAAACACCTTCAGGATTTATATTGCCTCCGGCTGCTATACCCATGCCGCCTTGTATCATAGCGCCTAAATCCGTAATAATATCGCCGAACATATTATCGGTAACAATAACATCGAACCATTCAGGGTTTTTAACCATCCACATGCAGGTTGCGTCTACATGGGCGTAATCGGTTTTAATATCAGAATAATTTTTAGCGACCTTATCGAACGTTCTTTGCCATAAATCAAATGCATAAGTTAAAACGTTAGTCTTGCCACATAGCGTAACTTCTTTCTTTTTATCTCTCTTCTTAGCATAATCAAAAGCA
>CAZBZJ010000177.1:2893-3160 GCA_964496355.1 uncultured Planctomycetia bacterium
AACTTCAAACAGCGTTCTACTCCCTTATAACTGTTTATGCTCTCCTGGACAGCTACTTCGTAAGGAGAATCTTTTCTTAAAAACCCTCCTGAACCGCAGTATAAACCTTCGGTATTTTCTCGGACTACTATGAAGTCTATCTGATCCTCTGTTTTGTCCCTGAGCGGACAAAATCTTTTATCATAAAGTTTTACCGGCCTCAAATTTATATACTGGTCAAGTTCGAACCTGAGCTTTAAAAGTATACCCTTTTCTAAAATTCCCGGT
>CAZBZJ010000178.1:0-2768 GCA_964496355.1 uncultured Planctomycetia bacterium
TGTATGGAAAATAATCTTTCTATAGTAGTATTCAATATGACAAAAAACGGTAATTTAAAGAGGATTGTCGAAGGTAAGGCCGCCGGTACGGTTATATCCTGAACCGTATCAATTTGAGCCGAAAATCGCATATAGGAGGGTATATGGAATTGAAAAAGATATATAAAGAGACTGAACATTCTATGGATAAGGTTATCGAAGCAGTTGACCGGGAATTCGCAGAATTAAGGACGGGCAGAGCTAATCCCAGAATGGTCGAGGGCCTCCATGTTAATTATTACGGCACTCCGACTCTTCTTAAAGAAATAGCCGGTATAAGTGTTCCCGAAGCAAGGCTTATGGTAATTCATCCTTGGGATCAGAATGCCATTCCGGAAATAGAAAAATCTATATTACAATCTAATCTGGGAATTACACCTTCGAATGATGGTAAGATTATAAGGTTGACGGTTCCTCCTTTATCCACAGAAAGGAGAGAGGAAATAATTAAAATTGTAAAGAATATCGCTGAAGAAGGAAAAGTTTCTATACGGACGGTCAGAAAGGATGCCAACGAGAAAATTAAACAGTTAGAGAAAGATAAGAGTATTTCCGAAGATGATAAGTACAGAGGCCAGGACGAGATACAAAAACTTACCGACAAGTACGGTAAGATTATAAATGAACGGTTAGAGCAAAAAGAAAAAGAATTACGTGAATTTTAAAACGCGGATTGGAATACGCAGATTGCCGCAGATTAGCGTAGATTATCGGATAATATTATCTGTGTTAATCTGCGCAAATCAGCGTTTTTTATAGAGCCGCTAGCTCATCCGGTAGAGCACCGGCCTTTTAAGCCGGGGGTGCCGAGTTCGAGTCTCGGGCGGCTCATATTAATAGTAATTGATAATTCGTAATAGGTAGCCATTTTAGGATTAAGTAGTATACTTTTTTTACTTACCACTTATCTCTTAACCCTTAATCCTGGATGGGGTATGGACTGCGAGTTGGATCCGCCGAGGTGGCGGAATTGGCAGACGCGCATGGCTTAGAACCATGTCCGTAAGGGTGGGAGTTCGACTCTCCCCCTCGGCATTTGGTCAGAAGTCAGATGTTAGATTTCCTGAATTCTAACTTCTAACTTCTAACTTCTAACTTCTGACTTCTGGATAAATGCGGGCGTAGCTCAGTTGGTAGAGCACCACGTTGCCAACGTGGTTGTCGTGGGTTCAAAGCCCATCGCCCGCTTATATTAATGTCTTTTTAATTTATATAGGTTAGTGGAAATATCAGACTATATTTCGGAACGTCAAATTATTACCGGATTAAGCCCGGCTGATAAGAAAGAGACTTTAAGCCAGCTTCTTTTGCCGTTGATACGGGTGAAAAAGATTTCACCTCGGTCTAAAAAAAAGATCTTAAAGGCTCTGTTGGATAGGGAAAAATTAGGTTCTACCGGAATAGGCAAAGGTGTTGCTATACCTCATGTAAAACTAGGCATCATTAAGAAACCATTATTGGTAATCGGGCGCAGCGATAAAGGGATTGATTTTGATGCTATAGACGGTGAATTGGTATATACAATATTATTGATCCTGTCTCCTAAAGACGGCAATGGTTTACATCTTAAGATTATGGCCCGGTTGAGTAAGCTTTTAAAAGATAAATTTCTTTTAAATAAGCTTAAGGGAGCAAAGACTCCCAGACAGATTAAAGAAATAATGAAGATATACGAAACAAAATTGTAAATGCCAGGCAGATGAGCAGAATAGAAAAGGAAATAATCATAAAAAATAAAGAAGGGCTGCATGCACGCCCTGCGGCTTTATTCGTACAGACAGCTTCCAAATATGATTCGGTTGTGCGGTTGAAGAATAAACAGGATGTGGTCGACGGGAAATCCATTATGGGTATTTTGAGTTTGGGGGCAGAATGCGGCAATAAAATATTGTTGATAGTCGATGGTGAAGATTCTCAGCAAGCTATCGGAGAATTAGAAAAGATTTTAACCCAAAATGAATAAAAGATTTAAAGGAATAGCTGCGTCTTCGGGAATTGCTATAGGCAAAGTCCAGCTAGTCGGCAGAGAAAAATTTTTAGTCTCTCCTAAGAAACTAACCGTTGATAAAATACCCCAGGAAATTTTAAGGTTTGAAGAAGCCTTAATAAAAACCCGTAAAGAACTTCTCCAACTACGCAGAGAAATAGACAGCAGTTTAGGCCAGGACCATGCCCGTATATTCGACGCTCACCTTCTGGTTCTAGAGGACAGGCTATTAATCGAAGATGTAATCTCTCTTATAAAAGAAGAAAAAGTTAATGTCGAATATGCTTTTGAAGAGGTTTCCAAAAAATATATCAATACTCTATCGAAACTACACGATCGGTATTTGAAAGAACGTGCTATCGATGTTGAAGATGTGTCAAAAAGAGTTTTACGTAAGCTTCTTAAAAAAGAAGAAAGAAGTTTATCCGATATCAAAGAAAAAGGGATCATCGCCGCCCATAATCTATCACCGGTAGATACCGCTTCTTTGCCTAAAACACAGATTTTAGGTTTTGTTACCGATGTGGGGGGCAGGACTTCTCATACTGCAATTATTGCGCGGGCGTTGGGGATACCGGCTGTGGTCGGTTTAGAAACGATAACTTCTGTAGTTTCTGCTAATGATACCTTGATTGTAGACGGTACAGAAGGAGTGGTAGTTGTTGGCCCTTCTCAAACTACGCTTAATGAGTATAAAAAAAGACAGAAAGCAGCGAAAAAAGCCGAAAAGGTTTTTCAGGTT
>CAZBZJ010000178.1:2778-3158 GCA_964496355.1 uncultured Planctomycetia bacterium
GCAGAAACTTTAGACAAGAAAAGAATCTCTTTAGCTGCAAATATCGAATTACCCGAAGAAATACCCGTAGCTCTGGAATGGGGAGCTGAAGGAATAGGTTTGTATAGGACCGAATATCTCTTTTTAGGCAAAGACAGGCTGCCTACCGAAGAAGAACAATACCAGGCATATTCCAAAGTTGCTAAAAAAATGAAGTCGTTGCCGGTTATATTGCGGACTCTCGATATCGGCGGCGATAAGTTTATATCGCGGCCTGATATACCTAAAGATATGCATCCTTTTTTAGGTTGGCGGGCAATACGCTTTTGCCTGGCACGGCTGGATATTTTTAAAGCTCAGTTGAGGGCGATTTTAAGAGCTTCGGTGAACGGAAACCTGAA
>CAZBZJ010000179.1:0-3153 GCA_964496355.1 uncultured Planctomycetia bacterium
AATCTTAAGAACCCTGTAATACTTGACGAAGTTCAGAAAGTTCCCCAGATCCTCGATGAAGTACATTGGCTGATTGAAAATAGAGGAATAAGATTTATTCTTTGCGGTTCCAGTGCCAGAAAATTAAAAAGAGGCCATACTAATTTACTGGGTGGAAGAGCCTGGCGTTATAAGATGTTTCCTTTTGTGACTGCGGAACTAAAAGAATATGATTTACTGCATATCTTGAACCAAGGTATGGTTCCCGTACATTATTTACAAAACGAAAGTTATAGAAAATCGCTTGAAGCTTATGTGCAGGATTATTTAAAAGAAGAAGTTTTTGCAGAAGGTTTAACAAGGAATGTTTCGGCATTCTCCAGATTCTTCGAAGCAGTAGGGTATTCTCACGGCGAAATAACCAATTATTCAAATATAGCCCGGGATTGCGGAGTTGATTCAAAAACAGTAAAAGAGTATTATCAAATACTTGTAGATACATTACTTGCTGTAAGGATAGAGCCTTTTAAAAGGAGGCAGGCCCGGCAGGTTTTAACTAAAGCACCTAAATATTATCTTTTTGATGCAGGGGTTGCCGGATTCTTAACAAAACGCTATCTGGAAGAGGAGAAGGGAGAAGAGTTTGGGAAAGCCTTTGAACATTTTATCCTTATGGAAATAAATGCATATAGGCATTATAGTTCAAAGTTATTCGGAATAAATTTCTGGAGGACAAAGTCCGGCCTTGAAGTTGATTTTGTGCTCGGGAAAGGAGAAATCGCTGTTGAAGTTAAAGGTGCAAAAAGAGTGGATAAGAATAGTATTAAAGGGCTGTTTGCTTTTATAGATGAATATTCACCTAAGAGAGCGATAGTTATCTGTAATGAAAAAGAGAAAAGAATACATAAAGGTATTGAAATAATTCCCTGGAATGATTTTCTCCATGAACTATGGAGCGGAAACATCCTGTAAATTAGCAAATCAGTTAGTTGGTGAGTGGTTGATTTGTACGCAGATTTCCGCTGATTTTTAGCTGATTAGCGCTGATTTAATCTATATTTTTCCTTTTTTTCCCGCATGCGGTTTCACCTCTGCGGGATCTCGCGGAAGGCGAGACTTTATCCTTATGGGGGCTGATATTCGAACACGCAGGGTGTCCCTTTGGGGGACGTCCCCCAAAGGGACACCCTATGTAGGGCGCTTGCAAGACGGTGCGAAGACGGTGCAAATAGTGCTTGATTTATTAGAGTTTCAGTCTTATAGTTGTTAGGAAGAAGGAAGGGTTTATGCAGAAATTAAATAGTACAATAACCAGATTTTTGGAAAGACAGGGGTTTGTCATAGTATCTACCCTTGATACCGATGGTATGATCCATTGTTCTGCTAAAGGAATAGTGGGGATTGAAAAAAAAGGCAAAATCTATATCATCGACCTCTATAAAGCCCATACCTTCTCTAACCTTAAAAATAACCCGGTAATCAGCCTTACGGCTATAAATGAACGTAAGTTTCAGGGATATACCTTAAAAGGTAAAGCCGAGATGATTGAAAGAGAGAATATAGGCGACCGTCTGATAAAAAAGTGGGAAGAAAGGGTTATAAAAAGGATATCTAAACGGGTTATACAGAGTATAAAAAAATATAAAAGTTCGAATTCCCACCCTGAATCATATTTTCCGCCGCCTAAATACTTAATTTCTGTTACCGTAGAACGAATAGTTGATCTGGCGCCTAAACACCTTAAAAAATAGTTGCTATAGCTATGTTCCGTGGGGAGTAGGGAGTAGGATGTAGGAAGTACATCCTATACAGCACCTGCTTTACAGTTTAGATGTTGGAATTGGCCGGTTTATATGGTAGAATTTTTTATCCCGTATTTTTATAAACACGAAAGTGATGAATATGCAAAAGAATAACGGTGTAAAGAAAGAGTTTTTAGAGGCTCAGAAAAACGAGATTACCGAATACTATATCTACAAAAATATCTCATCGTTTATCAAAGATCCCGATAATAGAAAGGTTTTAGAACAGATCGCCGAAGACGAAAAACGGCATTATGATTTTTGGCAAAGTATAACCGGTATAGAAGCCAAACCCCGGCGGTGGCAGATATTTCTTTTCACTTTTATTTCCCGGGTTTTTGGAGTTACTTTCGGGATTAAACTGATGGAGAAAGGCGAAGATTCGGCACAGGATACTTATTTAAGGCTAAAAGAGTTTAACCCCGAAGTCGAAAAAATCCAGCAGGATGAAGAAGATCACGAAAAAGAGCTGATTAGCCTCATTAACGAAGAAAGGCTTAAATATGTCAGTTCGGTAGTATTAGGGTTAAATGATGCCCTCGTAGAGTTAACCGGAGCTTTAGCCGGATTAACTTTAGCCTTGCAGAATACAAGGCTTATAGCTGTAGTAGGGTTTATAACTGGAATAGCCGCAGCCATGTCAATGGCGGCTTCCGAATACCTGTCGACAAAATCAGAAGAGACTGACAAGTCTCCGGTTAAAGCAAGCGTCTATACCGGCCTTGCTTACATCCTAACTGTCTTATTTTTGATCTTTCCTTATTTGATTTTTTCTAATATCTTCATCTGTCTGGGCTTTGTTATTTTCAACGCTTTGCTGATTATACTGATATTTACCTTTTATATATCGGTGGCTAAAAACCTGTCCTTTAAAGACAGGTTTTTAGAGATGGCGGGCTTAAGCCTGAGTATTGCTATATTGAGCTTTATTATTGGTTTGTTTATCCGCAAAGCCTTTGGCGTAGATCTCTAACCTGGAGTGACCGCGTAGGTCACTCCAGGTTTAAGCGGGAGGTGTAATATATGGCACAGTTAGCCCACCACCGGGCTCAATGGAAGACCCATATAGGCTTTTTATTAGCTGCTGTAGGTTCAGCTATTGGATTGGGTAATATCTGGCGGTTTCCCTATATGTGCTATAAAAACGGCGGAGGTGCGTTTCTGTTACCGTATTTTATTGCCTTGCTTATTATCGGGATACCTTTAATGATTGTTGAAATCGGTATAGGCCATAAAATGCGCGGGTCGGCTCCGGCTTCATACGCGGCAGTCAGTAAGAATTGGGAATGGGTTGGATGGTGGCAGATAATCTTTGTTATGTTCGGTATAGTTTTATATTATTCTTAAGCAAGTTATCTCCTAAAAACATCAA
>CAZBZJ010000180.1:0-3149 GCA_964496355.1 uncultured Planctomycetia bacterium
CGTAGGTGCAAACTTTTGGACTCCGGACTTCCGGCCTCGGACTAACCCTCAACCTTAACCTATATCAAGCAGGGTGTCCCTAAATAGGACGTCCCCACAGCCGAAGTGAAATCTCTGGTTCACGGGCTGAGGTCTGAGACCTGGCTTAATCAGAAAGCTTGACAAACACAGGGATTCAAGGTATACTTATTTCAGTAAGTAGACAAATTGGGGTACTTAGTGAAATGAGATTTGAGGCATTTTATAAAACCCTTGATAAGAACAAGCTCTATGTTTTTTCTTACGCAGATATACTATCTTTTTTTCCGCGCAAGAATAAGGCGGAATTTAAGAAGATGTTTTTTCGTTGGAGAAAAAAAGGATGGATTCAGCGGCTTAAACGCGGATTATATGAATTAACCTATCCCAGGGATTTTGTTATTCCTGACGTTTATATAGCAAACAAGCTTTACAGCCCTTCGTATATTTCTTTAGAAACGGCTTTGTCGGATTACAGCATTATTCCTCAGGTATCTATGGCAGTTACTTCAATTACTACTAAACCGACCCGCAGGTTTAAAAACAAGCACGGCCTTTTTATCTACCGCACAGTTAAACCGGCCGCTTTCGGGGGGTATTACATAGAAAGGCAGAAAGACTTCGATATCTTTCTGGCTGAACCGGAAAAAGCGTTTGTGGATTATCTGTATTTTGAGAATTATCCCGGGAACAAAAAAGCGAATATTAAGGATAAGCGGATGGATAGAGAAGCGCTTAAACGCCTCAGTAAAAAAAAGTTGGATAAATATGCCGCGGTGTACGGCCTTGATTTAAAGGAGGTCTATGCTTACTTATGAAGCACTTGTAGAGCAGGCAAGAATTAAAGATATGCCGGTTGATAAGATTAGAGGTATTCTAAGAGAATATATGCAGATTCTTATTCTCAAAGAGCTTTACAGGCTTGATACCGCAAATAAATTCTACTTTACCGGCGGCACATATTTACGTTTGGCCTGTAACTTAAAGAGATTTTCAGAGGATTTGGATTTTTACAGCCGCACAGTTGGAAAAGCAGAATTCGAGAAGATTGTATGGAAAATTAATGTTGAATTAAAACGGGTAGGGTTGGAGCCCAGTGTAGGTTTTAAACATTGGCAGAATCTTTATGTCGCAAGGTTAATTTTTCCCAAAGTCGAAAGTTTCTACGGGGTAGTATCTAAGTATTCAAAAAAGAGTGGCATTGTTATTAAGCTGGAGTCAGCTTTACTTAAGAAAAGAATAAACACCGAAACCCGGATGGTAACGGGGTTTGGTGAATTTTATCCCTGTCCTTGTGTGCATAGAGGCGTATTGTTTGCGGATAAGATTGATGCTCTTTCGAAGAAAAACAGGGGCAGGCATATCTATGATATAATTTTTATGCTTTCTAACAGGTACCCGCTTGACCGGCCTGTTTTAAAAGCGTTGGGCATTAAAGGAAGCCCGTTTGAGTCCATAAAGAAGAGTATTGAGAGTTTTTCGGAAAGAGAATTAAAAAAACAAGCCGATATATTAAGGCCATTTTTATTTGACGAGGGTGAGGCTGATTTGGTTAAAGATGCAAAAACTGTTATCCCTGCTTTGTTGGATAAATATCCTTAATAAACATAAGTATACTTGTAGGCGGCTTATAAAGGTACTACATTCAACATACCACATACTACACCCTGTGCGGAGCAGGGTGCCCCTACTAAATAGGACATCCCCACAGCACGCCTCCACATCATAATGCGGTAACAGAGCATTTGCTTTTATACACATTGCGTCTTATCCTCCAGAAATCAGCTAAAGCTACGCCCCGCTCATAATATAAGCTGGCGGGACTATTTCTGTCGGATAATCCGCAAAGTGTATACGCAAATCAAAAGTGTTATCGAAACCCTGACGTTGTACACGGCAGGCAGGCGTGCATCCCTGTAAAGTTACACCTGAGGTCTGACCTCAGGTGTAACTTTAGAACACCGTAAACCGTTCACCGTCCGCCCGCGCGATTCTAAAATATTCCTTCACATACCTTTTAGTATATCTGTGTAATTGGTTTTTAATCGCTGTAATCAGGTTCTTTCAATCACCTTAAATGCGAGAGAACCTAACTTTCCTTGACTTTTCTGATTTGGATTTTCAAGGTAGGGATGTCTTCTTTTAACGATTGCCAGAGTATATCTATATCTACTCCGAAATATTCGTGGATTATCTTATTTCTCATGTCTACGATTTCTGACCAGGGGATATCCGGATAGTTTTTTCTTATACTTGCAGGGATTTGATTGGCAGCTTCGCCGATTATTTCCAGATTCCTTACAACAGCGTCTATTGTTTTCTGGTCATTAGCAAACTTTTTGAAGCTTATCTTCTGAGTATATTTCTCAATTTTGTTAATGGCATCTTTGATGTCTTCCAAATATAGTTTAATTTTTCTTTTCATGCGTATAACGCTTCTTTCAAAATCTCTTTTCTTATTAACGGTTTCAAAGCTTTTTTAGTAACTAAATCTACTTTTTTGTTCAAAACTTTCGATAGATAGTTTTCTAGTTTTATAAACTTTAAGAATCCTATAGGTTTTTTAAATTCTACTAGTATATCAATGTCACTTTTTTCGCTAGCTTCTCCCCGCAGATAAGAGCCGAACAACCCTATCTTATCAACTCCGAAATTCTTCTCTAGTACTTCTTTATTATTCTTTAGGATTTGTCTTATCTTT
The DNA here is from genome assembly GCA_964496355.1 of uncultured Planctomycetia bacterium. Classification (GTDB taxonomy): domain Bacteria; phylum Omnitrophota; class Gorgyraeia; order Duberdicusellales; family Duberdicusellaceae; genus CAZBZJ01. Next base: position 2,720 of record CAZBZJ010000180.1, read on the forward strand.
TCTCTGGCAGATTTGTTTGACATAATAAAATTATATCAAATGTTCTACTTACGCTCAATGGAAATTTAATAAAACAAGGCAGCGGCCTTTTTTGCATAGCGCAGGGTGCATAGAGCATAGGGCATAGGGCATAGGGCAGAGGGCAGAGAGTAAGGATAAAAAGTAAAGAAAGAATTTTTTGCACCGCGTAGGTGCAAACTTTTGGACTCCGGACTTCCGGCCTCGGACTAACCCTCAACCTCAACCTCAACCTTCTAACTTCTACTATCCATCCTGTAAAGTTACACCTGAGGTCTGACCTCAGATGTAACTTTAGAACGTCGAAGGTCATAACCCGTCTACTGTAAATCCTGCCGGCCGTGTACAACGTCAGGATTTCGATAACACTTTTGATTTGCGTATACACTTTGCGGATTATCCGACAGAAATA
>CAZBZJ010000181.1:0-3143 GCA_964496355.1 uncultured Planctomycetia bacterium
TTCAAAATTAGAAAAAACCGGGATTATTGTAAATTTTTGTTTTATAAAGCAAAAAAAAACCTTAGAAAAGACTAAATATTTATAACAAGAAACGCCTACCTTAAAAGAACATAAAGAAATAATAAAATATGCAAACCAATTATATAATGCAAAGGGAAGCCATTTAACTTTTTGTAAAGAAACCGGCAAAGCTATTTCGTGGCAAAAAAACGAAAATTTTATCTTGTTAATCCACAGCCAGATTAGAAAAAATGGTAAAACAAGATTCAATCCCAACCAGCCATACATATGCGGCACATATTGAAAATTAATAAAATCCGGATTCTGCTTCTTAATTATTCCATAGGCATTCCTGAATCCCCGGATTCCTAAATTATCCATGACCCTATACACATACAGGTTATCGTTAATTATTTCTTTACCTGATACACCTGCGGTGATAACAATAGTGCGGTATTCTGCAGAGAAAGCCAGGGATAAACTATCGATATAATCACTTACACCACCCGGCTTAGGCGGATAATCCGGGCTTATAAAAACTATTTTTTTCATTTTTTTCCAAAGTGCAGGATATAATCCTTTCGAGTTTCTTAGATAATTTACCCCAATCAAAATTATCTTCTGCTATTCTACGCCCTGCCTTACCTTTAGTTAAAATCGCAGGATTATCGATAATCCGCTTTATCTCCTTTGCAAGCCTTTTAGGATAATTAGCGTCTTTAACTCCATAATAAGGCAATAGTCTGCCAACTTTATCAACATAGAGCTTAGCATAACCCACATCTGAAGATATTATATACTTTCCGCAAGCCATATACTCAGGTAACTTTGTTACCGGCCTTACAAAACCTGCAGGATCATTCGACTGTGTTGAAACACATATATCCATACAGTTTATATAGGCCGGCACCTCTTCATGAGCAATACTGCCGGTGAATATTATTTTATCGATAATTCCGAACTCCTTGGCCTTTTGTTTTAATTTAGCTAACCCATTTCCATCACCTACAATCAGCCCTTTCACCTTTTCATCCCGTAAATATCCGATTGCTTCAACGATATCCCAACCATATCCAAAATCATACCGTTTGCTCCAGTTCAAACTGCCAACCAAACCTAATACAATATATCCGTCTATTTTCAACCTTTTCCTAAACTCATTGTCCTCAACCGGCCTAAACTTATCCAAATCAACTCCATGTTCCAAATAATCAATATTCTTATCTTTGTATTTATCTGCCAATAATCCAGTATGTAAAGGATTACCGGTTAATATGAAATCCGGCATCTTTAACCATAACTTTTCAAAAAAGCACGCTATTCTACCTATTAATAAATTGTGATTAGCCTTCAATAACTCGCTATAAGCGTCACTTACACAAAAGATTAGTTTAAATCTCAGTAAAGGCTTAGTTAACATAACAGCAACACATCCCGAATAAGCTATTGCTTCTAAATATACTAATCTTGGTTTGTGTTTGAAAATTTCAGTCAAGAAGTAAAAAATGCTCCTTATCTTCGCCTTATTATCCCTGTATATAACTTTGAAAAAGGATCTATATATATACTTACTTAACATTTTAATTCTTCTGCCAAAGATACTATCCTCCTGCTGGTTGACAATAAATAAGATATCAACCTTTTTCTTCATTTTTACCTATAATTTGGCTATAAATATTTGCCAACCTCTCTCCGTATCTCTTCCAAGTAAAACCACCGGATTTTTTAGCAGCACTCATCCCCATAGAGGCGCGTTTTTCTCCGTCTCTATATAAAGATTCAATCCGCTCAGCTAAAACATTAGAATCACGAACCGGAACTACAAACCCTTCTACTCCATCGCTTACTATGTCAATTCCTGCGGTATTATCTGTTATAATAACAGGAATACCACAACCCATAGCTTCTAATATAACTAAGCCAAAACCGTCCTCTACCGAAGGCAATACGAAAAGATCAGAATTATTATATTCTTCGGGCATACGCCTATAAGGGACATATTCCTTAACAATAATACCTGAATCACCTGCTATTGCTTTTCTAAGAATAGTTTTCATTTCTGCGAACACCTTGCCCACCAAGACTAATTCGGCATTTTTAAGTTTTAATTTTTTCCAAACTTCAAGAAGATATGGCAGGCCTTTCCTTAAAGAAACATGGCCTACAAATAGAACTCTGAATTTCTTATTTCTTTTAGGTTTAGGTTTAAATATCTCGTCATCAAAACCATAAGGTAAAACTTTTACTTTATTCATATCAACCTGTTGCTTCTCAAAGCTCTTCCTGGCAAATTCAGATGGCACAATGATGTAATCAGCTAAGCCATATTCGGCAAGATTGCGCTCAATTTCAATCCTTTCAATCGCTTCTCTGTTTATTCCTTTTGCTTTATATTCGGATTCTAATATATATTTCTGGGTTAGGATATGAGAATTAGGCCTTTCGACTATAGTAACCGCGCCTTTAGACTTGGCAGCTTTTAAAGACCTGAGGCATGATAATGACCAGCCGTGAAAGATATCAAAATTATCGATTCGCCTTATCTTTTTAGAAACCAAATAATCGTAAACCGAATCTTTAAACCCATAACCATTAACCGAACCTGCTAATTTTGCCGAGTATAATAATATTTTCTCGGTTATTATTCCTCCAGGGAAAACTTTCCTAACCTGCCTTTCGGGAATACAATTATTAATAAAGTCTGTACAAAATACCTTATCAAGGCGGTTTCTTTTATAAATCTCCCTGGCAGAATAACACGTAGTCGTGCCTCTGCCGTGATCTGCGAGCCTTACACCGGCTGAATATATAACCTTCATCTAAGATCCTCCAACCAAGCCTATTAACATAGGCTATAAATCTAACTCTAATCCAGAATCTTTTTGCTTATTTTATAAAACTTGGAAGATTTTATCTGCTTTAAGATAATTTTCAGAAAGTCAACGAACTTTGACCACAATATTAAATTATAGGATAGTTGGAAATTCTCTTTTGTAAAAATCCTATTAAAAACGCTTCCCCTAAATAAACCTGCTGTGAAACTAAAAAATCCGCTTTCTTTAACCGTCCTGTTAGGTTTATCGGGATCTGAACCCTTAAAATCTTCCGAATGGGCTAATACACCTAAAAATAACCATAACATC
>CAZBZJ010000182.1:0-3113 GCA_964496355.1 uncultured Planctomycetia bacterium
TACCCCTGCCTACGAAGAAAAAAGTTTATACGGTTTTAAGGTCGCCGCATGTAAACAAGAAGTCTCGTGAACAATTTATGTCAGCGGTTCATAAAAGAGTCTTGGAGTTAAGTCAACCTACAGCTAAAACTGTTGACGCGTTGCGTAAACTCAACTTACCGGTTGGGGTTAACGTAGAAATTATGCAAAAAGTAGAATAAATCCCACAAAAGGGTGGATTTTTTCGAAAAATTTAGTATAATATACGTTTAACTCTGGCATGTGATTGAGCTTACGATAACAAATCCGGAGAAAGATATGGTAAGGGAGATTTTCGGAAAAAAACTAGGTATGACACAGGTTTTCGGCCAGGAAGGCGGAATTGATGCTGTTACGGTTGTTGAAGCCGGCCCTTGCCGGGTATTAGAGACAAAGAAATATCCTGCTAAGAAAAAGGCGCTTATCGGCTATAAGGAAATTAAAAAAGAGCAGCATAAGAAGAAACCAGCTTCCGGGTATTTTAAGAAATTAAAATCGCCATATTTCCGGTATTTAAAGGAAGTCGATATCTTAAAAGAAGGTGATTTGAAAAATGGCGCTGATTTGGGAGTAGAAATATTTGAAGAGAACGAAGTTGTGAGTATTGCCGGCATTTCAAAAGGGAAAGGTTTTCAGGGCGGTATGCGTCGCCATAATTGGCGAGGACAGCCTGGATCTCACGGTTCGACCAGTCATCGGCGTATCGGGTCTGTGGGAGCTAGCGCAGACCCTAGTAAAATAGTTAAAGGCCTCCCCATGCCCGGCCATACCGGAGCGAGAAAGGTTACGACTAAAGGTTTATCTATTTTAAAGGTTGATAAGGATAAAGGGTTGCTTTTTATAAAGGGGAACTGCCCGGGCGCAAAAAACAGTTTATTGGTTATTAAGAAATATAAAGCTGAGGCTAAGGTTAAAGATGAAGGTTAAGACCACCGATATTAAAGGAAAGGATTCTAAGGAAGTCAGCCTTAATAAAAAGGTTTTCGATAACAAGGTTAATATGCCTTTGCTTTGCCAAGCAGTAAATTCATATATAGCAAACGGTAAATCCCGGCGGTTAGCTTCTACAAAAACTAGAGCGGAAGTCTCCGGCAGCGGAGCGAAACCCTGGCGCCAGAAAGGTACCGGCCGGGCGCGGGTAGGAGAAAAGCGTAACCCTATATGGGTTAAAGGAGGGATTGTTTTCGGCCCTAGGCCCAAGAAAGTATATAAGCGTATACCCCAAAAGATGAAAACTTCGGCTTTGAAATCTGCGTTAAATGCAAAATACAGAGATAACCAGATTTTATTTTTGGATAAGCTGGATATAAAGAGCAGCAAGACTAGGGATTTTTCTAATATCGTTAAAAACATAAAATTATACAAGCGCACGGTTTTAGTAGATAAAGGTTTCGATAAAGAGGCGCGGCTGTCGGGCAGGAACATAAAAAATATTTCGTTGATAAGAGCCGCTGATTTGAATGCTTATTCAGCCCTGAATTGTAAAAAACTGGTTATTACTGCAGCTGCTTTAGACTTGTTACAGAAAAGGATACTAGGAAAATGAGGAATCCTTATATAGTCTTAAAATCACCGTTAGTTACCGAAAAACTTCAAACTGGGACTGAAAAAGGGATATACGGTTTCTGGGTAGCCCGTCAGGCCAATAAAATCGAAATTAAAAATGCGGTAGAGAAAATTTATAATGTTAGGGTTGAAAAGGTTAACGTGATTAACCTGCGCGGAAAGAAAAAACGATTGAGGTTTAGAGAAGGAAAGACTTCTGCCTGGAAAAAAGCGCTGGTAAAACTCAGATCCGGCCAGGCTATAACCTTAGAGTAAAAGTTATTATGGGAGTTAGAAAATTAAAACCAACAACATCGGGGCGGCGGTTTACGGTTATTTCTGATTTTAAGGAGATTACCAAGAAAAAGCCTGAGAAATCGCAGCTGTTGCCGAAAAAACGTAGCGGCGGAAGGAACAACCGCGGCCGAATAACGGTTCGAAGGCGCGGCGGAGGGCATAAACGCCGGTATCGGAACATAGATTTTAAAAGAGATAAGTTTGATATGAATGCTAAGGTAGTTGCGGTTGAATATGACCCTAACCGGAGTGCCCGTATTGCCCTTTTAGAATATGAGGACGGCGAGAAAAGGTATATTTTATGCCCTAAAGATTTATCGGTAGGCGATACAGTAATGAGCGCCCACGATCATCAGATTGATGCTGTTGCCGGTAATTCTATGAAATTGAAGTATTTTCCTTTAGGTACGTTAGTCAATAATGTTGAGATTCAGCCTTCGAAAGGCGGAGTTTTAGTCAGGAGTGCAGGTAGTTGGGCTCAATGTACGGCAAGAGAAAAAGGATACGCACAATTAAAGATGCCTTCGGGCGAGATCAGGCTGGTAAGTCAAGAGTGCCGGGCTACTGCCGGGCAGGTTGGCAATATCGGGCATTCATCTATAGTTATGGGTAAAGCCGGGCGCCGCCGGTGGTTAGGGAGAAGGTCAAGAGTAAGAGGTGTTGCTATGAATCCGGTTGACCACCCTCATGGAGGCGGTGAAGGTAAAGCCGGCCAGGGCAACCCGCATCCGGTAACTCCTTGGGGTAAACCGACGAAAGGCGGCCGTACGCGAAGGCCAAAAAAGAAAAGTAATATGTTTATAGTAAAACGTAAAGTTCGAAAACGGAGGAAGAAAGGATAAGTTAGGTTATGAGCAGATCTCTAAAAAAAGGCCCTTTTGTAAATGAGAAGTTATTAAAAAAAGCCAATTCGGCAAAGAACCGGGGCACACGTACGCCTATTAAGACCTGGTCTAGAGCATCGATGATTGTACCCGAATTTGTAGGTTTAACTTTTGCCGTACATGACGGAAGGAAGCATGTGCCGGTTTTCATAACAGAATCAATGGTTGGCCATAGATTAGGAGAATTTGTCCCTACACGGCTATTTAGGCAGCACGGTGGTATAAAAGTTAAAAGAACCGCAGAAAAGAAATAATTATGATAGCAAAAGCAAAAGCAAGGTATATAAGGATTTCGCCGCGTAAAGTCCAGCATGTGGGCAGTTTAGTGCGGGGTAAAAGCGTAAGTTCGGCTTTAGGTATGCTGCCGTT
>CAZBZJ010000183.1:0-3093 GCA_964496355.1 uncultured Planctomycetia bacterium
CAGTTACTCCTCAATGTATAGGGAAATCTACCTTATTATGTAGCATCCTATTGGCTAAAACGGTAGAATTCACAGAATTAGTCTTTGCCGAAACCATAATCTTATCAAAACCTTCGTTCCGGATAATTTTAATATACGATAATACCTTTTCTGTCATAGTTTCGGCTAACTTTTTATCCGGCATTTTCTTTTTAAACCCGCCGGAATTTATCCCTATACGTATAGGAACATCTTTATCTTTAGCATATCTGGCAACTTCTTTTACCTGGCTTAATTTGTATATATTCATAGGGTTAAGCCTTACCGAATCAGCTCCTTCTTCTATGCTCGCTAACGCGAGATTATAATCAAAATGGATATCGGTTTCTAACGGAACCTTAATCCTTGATTTAAGATAACGGATAATAGCCGTATCCTGCTGTTTTTCTACCGCTACTCTTAAAATCTGGCATCCTTCATTTTGAAGCCGTTTAGCTTCGTTTAAGGCCTTTTTCTTATTGTTTAACGCAGACTTCAACATCCCTTTAATTACCACAGGATTTTTTCCGCCTATTTTCTGTCCGCCTACGTTAACAACTCTTTTACATGCCATATCTATCGTCTTGTTCTACCCGCCAAAAACCCCCTGGCGTACTTTTTCAATATCAAGGTAAAGGACTAACAGGCTCAATATTATGATTACTGATACGCCTACGCGGGTAATTAATTCTTCGGCCTTCGCAGATAAAGGTTTGCCCCTTATTTTTTCAAGGCCGAATAAAATAATATGCCCACCGTCTAAAACCGGTAAAGGAAAAAGATTTATAATAGCCAAACTCATACTCAAAACTGCCATAAGGTTAATTATCGCAGAAATACCGATATCCGAAGCTTGTTTAGTAATAAAAAATATGCCCACAGGCCCGGTCAACGACTCTTTCGCCGGCATAGCGCCTATAATTACAAACCCTAAAGCTTTAAGCGTAAGAAAAGTTAACCGCCCTAAAGCCAGAGTGCCTTCTTTAACAGCTTCGAAGAAACCATATTCGACTCTCACCGTCTCACCCGACGGTTTAATCCCGATAAAAGAAAACGTCCTTTTCTTCCCAAAGATATCGGTGACTTCGTTTCGTGTAACCGGAATAACAAAATTTAAGTTTTCTTCGCCTCGCAAGACTTCTATGTTAAGTTTTTCCTTATTGGTATTGTGTATAATCTGGGTTAAATCCGACCAGCTATTGACCTGTTTATCTCCTACCGCAACAATTACATCGCCGGCTTGAAGCCCGCTTTCGGCAGCCGGATACCCTTTCATGATTTCTCCAACCTCCGCAGAAGGCACAGAAACACCCGCCGAAAAGACAAGGCAAAATAAAACCCAGGCAAATATATAGTTAATAACAGGCCCGGCAACTACAACCAGGGACTTTATGCCTACGGGTTTAGATAAAAACTCGAAATGTTTGCCGGTATACTCGTCTTGTTCTGCTCCGGCAAGTTTAACATACCCGCCGAAAGGAATCGCGCAGATACGAAAATCAAAGGTTTTAAAACTTTTTTTGATTATCCTCGGCCCAAACCCTATCGAAAACACGTTTACTTTAATGCCCGAAACCCTGGCAATAATAAAATGCCCGAACTCATGGACAATTATTAAAATACCCAATATAAAAAGAAAGATTAATATATCAATCAGAGTACCCATATGTATGCCCTATCCGGCAAGGCTCCTTACCTGTTTTTTAGCCCAACTATCCCAGAAAAAGATATCCTCTAAAGATTCCACCTTTGTAAACTTCGCTTTCTTAACGGCCTTTTCAACAACCGAACATATATCCAAAAAGCTTATTTTTTTCTTCAAGAACAGGTTAACTGCCTCTTCGTCGGCAGAAGTTAGAATAACCGGCAAATTGCCCTGTTTTCGAGCCGCTTTATAAGCAAGCTTCAAAGCCGGAAATTTATTAGTATCCGGTTTAAAAAACTCTAACCGTGAAACCTTAAGTAAATCCAGTTCCTTATTAAAACCGGCCTTCTCCGGTAAATATAACCCATACCCAATAGGCACTTTCATATCCGCTGCAAACATCGAAGAAAATAATACGCCTTGTTTAGTCTCTATCATTGCATGTACTGCGGACTCAGGATGAACTAAAACTTTAATCTTTGCCAAAGGTATATCAAAAAAATTATGTACTTCAATAACTTCAAATCCTTTATTCATCAAATTAGCCGAATCCACCGTAATCCTCTGCCCCATCTTCCAGACCGGATGCGCCAAAGTTTTTTCGGGAGTAACTTTATGTAAATCAGCTGTACTTTTAGATAAGAACGGCCCGCCGGACGCAGTTATATATACATTTTTTAAATCTTTTTTTTCAACATTCTTTAATAACATATATACCGCCCAGGCTTCGCTGTCTACCGGGATTACGTCAGTGCTTGATTTATCAATCCTTTCCTTCAGGATATGTGCAGCAGCCACTATCGCCTCTTTATTAGCTAACAGGATACGCTTTGTCCTGCCGATACATTTAAGTAAAGGCTTCAATGCTGCCAAGCCGGTTATGCCGCAAACTACGATATCGGATTTTTTACTGGCTAAGTCTAATAACCCTTTTTCGCATTTGAAGACCTTACAATTACGGTTTTGCCGCTTCAAACTCTCGGCTTTGGCTTCATCCTGAATTACTGCATATTCGGGCTTAAATTCTTCTATTTGCTTACGTAAAGTTTTTATATTAGAATATGCCGAAAGGCCTATGACTTTGAATCTTTTCCTGTCTTTACGTATAATAGCTAACGTACTTTTTCCTATAGACCCAGTTGATCCTAAAATAATTACTCTTCTCATCAATCTACCGGAATAACAAATAATAAAAAAATATATCTTTCAGCATAGTAATGTAAAAATAAAAAACCGGCGCGGCAAAGATTAAACTATCTATTACATCCAAAGCTCCGCCCATACCGGGAATCAACCGGCCGGAATCCTTAACATTACAATCCCGCTTTAATAAAGATTCGAATAAATCGCCCAATTGGCCAATTATTCCTAAAATCAAGCCCACCACAAGCACTTGGGACAAAGAAAGATGATTAAGAAAACCTCTAAAT
>CAZBZJ010000184.1:0-3070 GCA_964496355.1 uncultured Planctomycetia bacterium
CGTCCCACATCCCACATCCTACGGAACGTGCTACAACGTCCCACGTCCCACATCCCACATCCTACATCCTACAGAACGTGCTACAACGTAACATCGGGAGAGCGGGATTTGAACCCGCGACCCCTTGCACCCCATGCAAGTGCGCTAATCCAAGCTGCGCCACCTCCCGTCAAAAATGAACAATATCTAAGGTTATTCCTTGATGTTCATCGGCATTGAGAAAAACCGTTCGAAGTACCTATGCCTCTATACTCTATGCGCCATGCCCTACGCCATTCAGGGATAAATTTTATTATACATATAATTTATAGGGGTGTAAAGAAGGTTATTATTAAACGCAGATTATCGCTGAAGGAAAAAGGGGACAGCGACCTTTTTCCTTTTTCTCTGTAAAGTTACATTTCAGGTGTGACCTCAAGTGTAACTTTAGGGGAGTTCTTTCCTTCAGTATACGCGCAACGATCGGAATAGCTCCGATAGGAGCTATCGGGTTTAATTCAGAAATACCACGGTGTGAGCACGCAAAATATCGTCATAACGGCCATTTAAAAAAGTTACCTAATTACTGAACATTAACAACTATCCCCTTTTCCAATAGGGTATTATCTTTTTCATTTTATTGTATCACTACATTAGCCCAGTAAAAATATAAAAACACTTGATTGTTTACTTCTGACTTTATCTGGCAATTCCCTTGGTTTTACTGAAAAGAAATTGAAGGTTTTAGGAGGGGGGATTTTTTATGATCCTTTTGCTTGTTGCAACTTGCTTTCAACTTGAAATTGATTTAAACGCCTTTCCGGAATTTTGGGCTATTTATTAAAAACTTGACAAAGTGAGATATTTTGGAGTACAATTTAGCAGGTGGGGTTAGCGAGAAACATGTCGATCATACTGCTTTAATATTCAAGTACATAGCGGCAATTAATTCAAAAAATATGTTATACTTATATGGAGGAATATGAGATGACTAAGAAACAGATTTATAAGAAGGCTAAAGAAGAGGGCATAAAAATACGAAAGAATAATGTTGTAAGAGCTAAGCCACTTCATAAAGTGTGTGGTAATTTAAAGACTCTACACCCCGCCTCTATTGAAACCCTTATAACTGGCCGGTAATGCCCTCATTTGAATCCTGCTTTAAAGAATTTTCTAAAACCCCCTTGCCAAAAGCTCTCTACGTTGATACAAGTTTTTTTGTTAATGCTCTCGTCAAAGGGCAACGTTATCATACTGAATCAATCGGGTTTATTGAGCAATTAACAAAACACCAACCTATAATAATATTTTCAGAACTTTTGATATCGGAATTAAGGTGTGCGATACTATCAATCTGTACAAGAAACAGTTTTGGTACCAAAGTAAGGGCGGGGAAAAAACTATCGCACAATCCAGAGTTAATTAGAGAATATTGTCCTGAAGTACAACGGCAAGAGAAAAACTTTTACGACATATTACAAAGATTCAAAGACTGGGCTTCCGTTCCTTTATCTCCCGAGATTTCAAAGAACGCACAAAAAATTATTTGTAAATATAGAGTTGGTAGTTATGACGCCATACATATTGCCACTATGGAAAGCTGGGAGCTAAAAGATATCGTTGTTTTTGATAAAGGAGTAGAAAATCTGCCAAGATATAAAGGAAATTGTTATATTTGGACAGTGAACGGTTGGCAAAGATATCAGAAACGACAGAAAATAACTTCGGTAAAGTGAGACCATACTTTATTAAATAGAGTTGGCAATTTCTTCTAAGTCCTTTGTTTCTCTAATTGTCTTTATCCTTTCAATCATCTCCTTAAACTGGTATCTTTCACTACTATTATAGACAGCTTTTTTAAATATATCATTGGCGACAGTTATATGAGATTTATTTGCTTGTTTGGTCTTTGCTTTGTTAAGTGATTTTTCTATTTCTTTTAATCTATTTCCGATTGCTTGATGCTGGCCTGTCTCTTGGTATTTCTTTACCATAGAATCCTTTAAATGTTTAATTAGTTTTTCCTGCTCTTTAGCTTTTCCCATTTGGGAATCAATCTTAAAATACATTTTAAGAATTGTTTTCCTTAGATGATCCATATATACCCTCCTTTTTTGTACATTTTGGTAGCTTTCCTGCTAGGAATAATAGTTTTGAGAAAGATATATTCTTTTTCGATAATATATGGCACTAAATAAATATAATTTTCAACAATAACTATGTATAACACCGACATGAGCCGCCAAGACCGCGCGAAGCGCAGGATTGGTCGGCTCGATGAAGTTGTTATACAATTTCTTAAAGAAATATTTCAATAATTCTTATTGCCAGAAAAAGCAATCCTAAGCCAAATCCCCACCAAGCAATCTTTTGGCCTTTTAACGGATTTTCTCTTTTTTTGTTTTGATAACGAAATGTTTCTGCGCAAATGATTGCAATAAGAGGAGCAGGTTTAAGGACAACACCTAAAATACCGAATATCAGTGCTGCTATAGCAAGTTTACTCATTCTTTGTTTATTTTCCATGTCACCTCCCGCATTCTTCAGGAAAAAATTATCTATTGAGATTTCGGATATCTTTCAACCACTTTTCTAAATCTTTTCTATTATTTTTCGGAAGATTCAAAGATAAGAGGTGTATTAATAGTCTTTCTGCATCAGAATACTGTTGTTTTTCTTCATAATCACCCACAACCCCGATCAATCCTTGCAAAGCAGCTCTATTCTTACTAATGGCCCAGGACCGCCTAAAAGCATCTTCTGTCTTTGCAGGATCTATACCAAGTTCGTGATAACAACCACCTAAAATATTCCATGCCATATAGTTTTTACTATTATAATTCAGCGCCTTTAAACATAAGTTTTTCGCTTTTTCAAATTGACCATCTCTAGTATAAAGATGAGCTAATTCTGTATATGCGACCCAGGAAGTTGAATCTAAATCGATAGCCCTTTGGTATGCATCTTTTGAAAAAAGGGGTCAAGTCTGGAACTAACACTTTATTAACTTTATCCTCATCGCGTCGAAATAACATTCTCCTTTTTCCTTTATCTCTTTAACCGAGTAAGTGATGATGGTTGGACATTAGCG
>CAZBZJ010000185.1:0-3057 GCA_964496355.1 uncultured Planctomycetia bacterium
AACGTTCAGGTAACCAGCAGGGCAATAATAATCCAGCTGATATCGATCTTTACGTCAAACCCGTATATCTTTAATAATCTTATATTTTTACCAAACATATTTTACTATTTTCGGCTAATAAAAATACTGCCGGTTTCCTCTTTCTACTGACCTCATTCCACCCTTATTTCGTAAATGGGGAACCCTCATTTACGAAGTGAGGTGGGCTGAACGGTTTAGATGTCAAGGATTACCTGGGATTGCCAGCCGGAATCAGTCTGTTTAACTTCAAATTTATGAAGAGTAACGGCTTTTACGTCGGCTTTAATCTTATGGCGTTCCGGGTCTATAGATTCGCCTTTCCCCTTAGCAGAAAGTATGTAAGTTTTATTCTTATGTTCTATAGAAAGGTTTCCAACGAGTAATATGAGATTTTCGGCGTCTTTGTAATAGATAAATTCCTGTAAGAAATCGAACATAAGCATATCTATCGAATCCTGTTTAATCCGGATTTCGCGGCTGACTTTTAGCCGGATTGAACTGATATCGCCTACCATCGAATCTATTAAGGCTTCGGCTGCAAAGATAAAAACATCCTCTAAAGTCCGGCCTTCGGCTTTAAAGGCTATATCGGCTGTAGCTATGTCGTCTAAGTAATAATACCCCATCCTTGTACTTCAAAGCTTGTTCCGAGGGATGATAGACGACCACTTTGTTAGGAGGAGAGACGATTTTATCGTCTTTCTTGCCTCTTCCTTCATCCTTCGGAAACCGCTCAACCCTTAATATTGCCGACGGGAATGAATTTAGCCACCGGCTTGCTTAACCCCGATTGGCTTGTCGCCTTGACTACCTCATCGATATCTTTATATGCCGCACCGGCTTCTTCAGCTAACCCTGATAGAGATGCAGCCTGGATATATGCGCCTCTATCCTGCATCTGTTTCAATATCTTTTTACCATAAAATTGTTTCTTGGCTTTCTTCCGGCTCATCGTACGGCCGGAACCGTGGGCGGTCGAATAGAAACTTTCTCCACCTTCCTGAGTACCGATTAATAGATAAGAACCGGTCTCCATACTCCCGCCGATAATAACCGGCTGCCCGGCCTCCTGATATTTTTCCGGTAACTCCTTACTTTGCGGCGGAAATGCCCGGGTAGCTCCTTTACGATGCACTAACAACTTCTTTTGCTGTGTACCTACTGTGTGGGTTTCTAACTTTGCGGTATTATGAGCGACATCATATACCTGATGCATACCTAAACTCTCAGCACTCTTGCCAAACACCTCCGCAAAGACCTGCCTGACTTTATGAAGTATGGCTTGACGGTTAGCAAATGCCATATTTATAGCACAGTTCATAGCAGAGAAATAATCTTTACCTTCCTGGCTTTTGAATGGCACACAGGCAAGCTGCCGGTCCGGAACTGAAATTTTATATTTAGGGCCCATAACTTTAAGTAATCTCTGGAGATAATCGGTAGCAACTTGATGGCCGAACCCTCTGCTTCCGCAGTGAAACATGACTACGATTTGATTAGGTATATTAATCCCAAGCTTTTCTGCTAACCCTTTATCCGCGATATTCTCCGGTTTAGCTACCTGGATTTCTAAATAATGGTTTCCGGACCCTAAAGTACCGATTTGCTGATATCCCCTATCAATAGCTTTTTTACTGATAGTTCCAGAATCAGCTTCTTTAACACACCCGGAATCTTCGGTCATATCCAGGTCTTCAGGCCAGCCCAAACCTTTACCTACGCACCACTTAGCTCCCTGTTCAATCAACTTTTTAAACTCTTTCTTACTAGGGCGTACTAATCCCTTTTTCCCCAGGCCGCAAGGAACCTGCTCAAATAATTTATTTACTAATTCTTCCAATTTGGGTTTTACATCATCATAAGCTAAGTTTGTAGTTACTAACCGCATACCGCAGTTTATGTCAAAGCCTATGCCGCCCGGAGATATCACGCCCTCTTCTATATCCATAGCCGCTACTCCGCCTATAGGAAATCCGTATCCCCAATGCGCATCCGGCATACAAAGAGCATAATTCTGTATACCCGGCAAATGCGCTACATTAGATATCTGTTCGAGAGCGCCTTCATCCATATTAGCTAATAACGCTTCTGTAGCATATATACGGCCTGGCACACGCATACCATGCGTATAATCTATCGATAGTTCCCAGATTGTATCAGATATTTTTTTAAGTTTCGTTAATATACCCATATTGGTTGATTTAAAATTTTAGTTGTCGGGGGTTCTTATCGAATTTCCGGGCGAGTAAAAATAATAAATCGGATATCCGGTTTAAATAAGGCAGTATATATTCGTTTTTCAACATTCCCTTTTTTCTGAAACTAACGACCTGGCGTTCAGCGCGCCTGGCAACAGTCCGGGCTAAATCAAACACCGCCCCGCTGAAAGACGCACCGGGCAGATAGAAACAACAGGCCTTAAATCTCTTGTTTTTCTCAAAGTATTCTATATCCTTTTCTACACTTTTAAGGTCACTGGCAGAGAGCCTTTTTTGCAACCTCTTCAAATACTTAGCCTCGGTTGCTATTTCTCCGCCGATAATGAAAAGGCTTGTCTGTATAGATTCGATTAAATATCTTATTTTTTTCTGCTTGATTTGAGATTTACAGACCCCTAACGCCGAACATAACTCGTCAAGCGCGCCATAGATTTGTATGCGGATATGGTCTTTGTCTTTACTCCGGCCAAAATAAATAGAAGTTTTGCCCTTATCCCCTAAACCTGTAGATATTTCCATACGCTAAAAGCCCTTATCAAATCAAGGTATATTTTACAATTATTTTTAACTTAATACAATAACTTGTGTGAATTATTACATAGAACAACTGGTTAAAGCAACCCCTGTAGCTCCTGTGCATTCTGTACGGCGAATCCCGATTGGTCGTTGTCAAAATAGCAATAAACGGTTTTGCCTTCTCTGTGCCATCTCTTTATTTTCTCTGACCACGCTGAAATCTTCTTTGCAGAATATTTGCCTTGGTAAGCATCGGCTGGTCCATGTAACCGGATATAAACAAAATCAGCTGTTACTTGGA
>CAZBZJ010000186.1:0-3054 GCA_964496355.1 uncultured Planctomycetia bacterium
CGGCTCAACCGGCGAAATTAACAGAAACCTTATCCCCGATTTCGGCTTTTAATAATTCTGCCGCGCTCTTATTTTTTAAAGATATCTCTAAAAACCCAAACCCGCCTTCACATAAAAACAGCTCATTTTCCTCTGCCTCTGAATAATAATTATACAATTTATCAAACTGCGCAGATTTTATTGAAATCCGGAATTTTCTCTCTCCTACAAACTCTTTCAACTTATCTTTGGTAATATTAGTAACAAGGTTTCCGAACCTGTCGATAAAGATAATTTCTCCTGTTAATTTATTACCGCTCATCTCAGGGACAGGCAGATTGATCCCTTTGATATTCTTAAGTTCTTTACCAAAAGAATTTATCTTTACACCTTTCTCAAGATATGCGGCTACCGGCGCAAAGATATCACGGCCATGAAAAGTCGCTGAAACTTTCTCTAAAAAATATTCTTTATTATCCAAGCTGACTATTTTCCCAATACTGTCACTTATTGCGGCTAAACTTAAAACACCATTATCAGGGCCAACGAAATAATAATCTTTAGTTTTAATTGCAATGGACTTTCTGTTTGACCCTACACCCGGGTCAACGACTACAACAAATATCGTTCCTTTTGGAAAAAATTTAAAACTGGTTAGAAGCAAAAAGGCAGCCTGATTGATATTGCAAGGCATAACCTGATGAGTAAGGTCGACTATTTCCGCTCCGGGGCTGATATTTACAATAACCCCTTTCATTACCCCTACAAAACTATCCTTCAGCCCAAAATCTGTCAATAGAACTATAGGCTTCACAGATGGACCTCTTCTAACCTGTAGGCACATTCTCCCAAGTCAACTGCTTCTGCATATTCGAACTGGTGATGAAACTTGGTATCAGGAAAAATTTCGGCAAACACATCCTTATTATTTCGCTGATTTAACAAATCGACTGTAGCTTTATCCAAACTTACACAATCTTTTGAAGCCAGAATTCCTAAATCCGGAACAATGCCTTCTTTCTCTTTATTCATACAATCACATTCTTTAGTTATAAAGGCGGCGAAATTTACGTAATAGATTCGTTTACAAATGTTAGTTACAGCCTTAGCATACTCAATTAGCCTTTCCTGTAACAGCGAATAATTCTCCGACCAGACAATCTTTAATGCGCCTTTCGGGCATTCACTGATACACTGGGCGCATCCGGTACATTTATCTTCATCTACATATATCTTATTCTCCTTAATAGATATAGCAGCTTCCGGACAAACCTGCATACATTTTTTACATAATATGCATATATCGTGTTTTACCGAAGGCGATACTTCACAATGCTGGTCCATTTTTCCGGCTCGGCTTGCGCAGCCCATGCCGATATTCTTTATGGCAGCTCCGAACCCTGTCAACATATGGCCGGTTAGATGAGACAAAACGAGCATAAAATCTATATCTTGTACCATAGAAGCTAATTTGGCTTTCTTTATATGGTTGCCATTAAGACTGACGTCTATATAGTCTTTACTCTTTATTCCGTCGGCAATAAATACCGGTATGTTTAACCTGCCAAAATTATGTTCGAAAAAAGCTAAATTGAAATGGTCGATAGCGTTCATACGTTTGCCCCGGTAAAGAGTGTTAGTATCAAAAAGGAAAGGTTTTGCCCCTATCCGCTTTACCTTCTCCACCAGATTCTTAATATGCCGCGGATTTATATAGCTTTTATTCTTATCTTCACCAAAATGAATCTTTATACCTACGTTATCTTTGGGCTTAATCAAAGAGAACAATTCCGTGTTATCCAGAAATTTAACAACCTGTTTAGGGTTCTGGTCTATATTTTTATAATCTGTCTGTAAATAATAAACTTTACTCATCTTTTCTTAACGCTGATTAACACAGATTTCCAACGGATTAGCGCCGATGCAGATTGGCAGGGTGTCCCTTTGGGGAACGTCCCCAAAGGGACACCTTATTACCTTCTATACTCTGTGCTCTGTTCTCTGTACTCTTTCAGAATTTGCCGGTGGTCAAAAGCAATATCAGATGGTAATTCATCAAATTTAAATACTTTTGCAGACTTAGCATCGGATGCTGCTTTAAGTTCACCTTCCCCTTTACCTGCAAAAACTACAGATACCGTATGGAACCTGGAGTCTCTGCCGGGTTTGGAATATACTTTAAACTGTTTTATATCCTTAAAATCTAAATTCGTCTCTTCTTTTACTTCCCTAATTGCACAATCTTCAACCGACTCTCCATATTCAACAAACCCTCCGGGTATAGCCCACCCGGAAGGAGGATTTAATCTTTCGATTAAAACTATCCCGCCTTGATAATCTATAATACCGTCAACTGTTAAGAAAGGGCCGTATTTTAGACCATTGGTTAGCCGGTCAAGATAGCCATATACAACTTTATTAAATATCTCATATGATTTAGCGTCATACAGGATTAAAACTATTTTTCTTAATGACGGTGATTCTGTCTGTTTTAAATACCTGAATATCTCCTGCGAAATTATTTTAGCCGAATCTTTATAAGAAAAACCTCCTACTCCGCACCCTAAAGCGCAGAAAGATAACGATTCGATATTTTTATCCTGAGCTATTTTTAAAGTTGAAGCTGCAGACCTGCGGACATTGGTTTCATCGGTCTTAAAATCAGTTCCCATAGTAGAAGCATGAATAACAAACTCAGCTTTTAAATTTCCGGCTGAAGTGATAACTGATTCGCCTATATCTACAGGGCCTAACTTAACAGCCTCTTCTTCTATGCTCTTGCCGCCTTTACGTTTAATAGCCCCGGCTACACCGCCGCCCATATAAAAATGGTTGTTAGCCGCGTTTACTATAGCCTGAGTATCTTCCTCAGTTATATCGCCTTGTTTTATTATTATTTCTGTATCGCCGATTTTCACCGTTATCTCCTATCCAAGAAAGGTATTTTAGTCTTATAGATTTGGCAAGCAGTCTATAATATATACCCAATTAAAGCTTGCGTCAAACCCTATTAGCAGGGCACATTGTGTCAAGTTTTAGTAGGTAGTTTTTTAGCGGCCTTAAAAAGTTTAAGGC
>CAZBZJ010000187.1:0-3035 GCA_964496355.1 uncultured Planctomycetia bacterium
ATTAGATAGCAACGAGCTGGGTTACCGAGAATTTACAGAGTTTGAGAAAAGCTTCAATAAATATAACACCGGGTTTTCCGTAGTATCCGGCCTGACTGAAAATTTACGGCAAATAAAAGATAGCTCAGAGATCAAAAATATCAAGGATTCCGTAAAGGCCAGCATAACAGGATTGAAATTCGCCCAGGAGGCAATCTATCCTGGGCTGACAGAAAAGAAAATAGCACTTGAAATTGAAAAGTTTTTACGCCTAAAAGCGGATTTTGAACTGGCCTTTGAGCCTATAGTAGCATCGGGAACCTCGTCTTGCGAACCCCACCATATGCCCGGCGAGAAAAAAATAAACGATAAAGAGCCGGTACTCATTGACTTAGGGTCCAAATATAACGGATACTGTGCTGACTTGACAAGAGTATTTTTTTTAAGTAAAATGCCCAATTATATAAAAAAAGTATATAATATAGTACGGTCGGCAAAAAACTTAAGTATAGAAAAAATACGAGCCGGAATAAAAATAAAACAAGTCGATGAAGCCGCTCGAGGCTATATCAGGAAAAAAGGGTATGGCAAATTCTTTGTACACGGAACCGGACACGGTGTCGGGCTTAAAGTCCATGAAAAACCGCATATAAACTCAAAGAACGAAGAGAAGTTAAAGGAAGGCATGATCTTAGCAATTGAACCAGCCATTTATATACCCGGCAAATTCGGAATTCGCGAAGAAAGTATGGTGCTGGTCAAAAGAAAAGGAGCTGAATTGCTAGATGAATGTATCTGAAATAAAACCGGGCATGACCCTGCTTTTAAACAATGAGATTTATCAGGTTGTATCATGCGAACATGCAAAATTAGCCAGAGGATCGGCATTTCTGCGGACAAAACTAAAAAATCTTAATAACGGCAAAGTTATTGAAAATACCTTAAGAAACTCTGACAATATCAACCCGGCATATATAGAAAAGAAAAAGTTGCAGTTTCTATATAAAGAAGACCCTTTTTATCATTTTATGGACATGGAGACTTACGAAGATTTTGCTCTTAACAAAGATAAAATTGAGGGTGTAAGCATATGGCTGAAAGAAAACCTTGAATTAGAAGGCCTTTTCTATGATAATAGACTAATCGCACTAGAGATGCCGTCTTTTTTAACGATGGAGGTAGCACAAACCGAACCCGGCATACGAGGAGATACAGTTAAACAAGGGACTAAGCCGGCCAAACTGGAAACCGGTGTAAACATACAAGTTCCTTTATTTATCGACTCCGGAGATAAGATTAAGGTTAATCCTCAAACCCAGGAATATCTGGGAAGAGCCTAGCTCTTAAATTTAAGGAGGCTTTTATGGAAATAAAAGAGTTAAAAGAACTCATAGAATTCATGAAAGAAAATGAGATACTCGAATTGGAAATAGAAGAAAAGGGTAAAAAGGTAAAACTTTCTCGGGGTAAAATTCAGAAAATGATATCATCCAGCCCTCAGGAAGAAGCCGAACCCGTTAAACCTTCTGCGCAAAAAAAGCAACCGGCTAACGATAATCTCATTGAAATCAAAGCACCTATGGTAGGAACATTCTACCGGACGCCGGCTCCGGATGCAGACCCGTACGTTAAAGAAGGAGACAGATTGCAGCCGGGAGATGTCGTCTGTATTATCGAAGCGATGAAATTAATGAACGAAATCAAGTCCGAAGTCAAAGGTGAAATAGTTGAAATCTTAGCAGAAAACGGCGAGCCGGTTGAATACGGACAAACTTTATTCCTGATAAATCCAAATCAATAAAAATGTTTAGTAAAATATTAATTTCTAACCGCGGAGAGATAGCCGTACGCATAATTCGTGCCTGCAAAGAACTAGGCGTACGCACAGTAGCCGTATATTCGGAAGCCGATGCCGATAGTATGCACACACAGTTAGCCGACGAAGCTCTATGCATCGGCGGTGCTAAAGCACAAGATAGTTATCTGAATATATCCGCAATTATTTCGGCGGCAGAAATCAGCGATGCCGATGCCATTCATCCCGGATATGGGTTTCTTGCTGAAAACGCGCATTTTGCCGAAGTCTGTGAATCTTGCGGTATAAAATTTATAGGGCCGACCCCTGATAATATCCGGGCTATGGGAGATAAAATTCAAGCCCGTAAAATAATGAAAAAAAACGGTGTGCCGGTCTTACCGGGCAGCTTAGACCCTATAACCAATAAAGACGAAGCTTTAAAATTCGCCAAATCGATAAATTATCCTTTAATCATCAAAGCTGCCGCAGGAGGCGGCGGGAAAGGCATGCGTATATGCCACAGTGACGTAAGGCTGGTAAGTGCTTTAATAACAGCTCAATCCGAAGCCGAAAAATCCTTTGGTGACTCCAAAGTATATATTGAAAAATATTTAGAGTCGCCGCGCCACATTGAAATACAAATAGCTGCGGACACATACGGAAATATCGTACATTTAGGAGAAAGGGACTGCTCCATACAAAGGCGGCACCAAAAACTAATCGAAGAAACCCCGTCTCCAGCTATAAACGCGAAATCACGGAAAAAATTAGGTGAATATGCCATACGGGGGGCAAAAGCTATAAATTATTCCAATGTGGGAACAATGGAATTTCTTATGGACCCTCAAACAAACAAATTTTATTTCATGGAAATGAATACCCGTGTACAGGTCGAACATCCTATTACCGAAGAAGTAACGGGTATAGATATACTAAAACTACAGATTCTCTCAGCCGCCGGCGAAAAAATGTCCTTAAAACAAGACAACATATCTTTCAACGGCCACGCTATAGAGTGCCGGATAAACGCGGAAAATGCTGACAATAATTTTGCGCCCAGCCCCGGGAAAATAGATTTTTGTTATCTGCCCGGAGGAATAGGCGTAAGAGTAGATACCCATATCTATGCGGGATATTCAATACCACCTTATTATGATTCCTTAATAGCTAAATTAATCGTAAAACAAGATTCGCGCCAAAGTTGCCTGAACACTTTACGCCGGTGCCTCGATGAATTTATTATAGAACCTATAAAAAC
>CAZBZJ010000188.1:0-3034 GCA_964496355.1 uncultured Planctomycetia bacterium
ATGCGGAGTCCGCATTTTCTGGAATATTTACTATCTTGAAAAAGGGGGCACCCTGGTCCGTAGGATATGAGATGTGGGATGTTGGACGTCCTACGCCCTACTCCCTACTAAACGTGCTACCACGCTTAACTGTCCCCTTTTTAGATTTTCCTTTTTTAGTTTTTTTTATTTTATCTAAAGAGATCATGGAAATCTTTAACCATTCGATCAAATCGTCCTTGTTCACTTTTCCCGATCCGATTTTCACTATTATCTTGTAATAGTTTTCCAGAGAATTCACATCGTATCCATTCATCCTCAAAAACACTCTACCGCTAATAAATGCTGCCCTTTTATTTCCGTCAACAAAAGGATGATTCTGAATCATACTAAAAACTAAAATGCCCGCTTTAGACGGAATATCAGGATATAAATCTTTGCCTGCAAATTGCCGTTGAGGATTAGCGATTACAGACAATAAATTATTGTTGTCTCTAATCGCCTGGAAAGTGCCGAATTTTGCTGAATGTTCTCTGTAAATATCTAAAATCTCATTATATGTTAAACACCTAATTTTCATCTACTAGCTTCTTTAAATATTCTTCACTGTCAGACATAACATTACTTAGCTCTCTTCTAAAATTAGCGTCTGATATATAAATAGAATAGGTTTCAATTATTCTATCTAGTCCTTGCTTAATTAATTCGCTTAAAGGAATCTTCGTAGCTTTGTTAATCATCTCTAGCGCCTTATCTCTTTTTCTGTCTATTCTAAAAGAAATTGGTCTTGTTTTCATTGCTAACCCCCTTTTTTCGGTTATTAAAGTATAACATGTAATACAAAGTATGTCAAGAAAACATTTGTTTGCAACCCCATCCGGAATCTATTAGCAGCCATCGCTCCTTCTCTTTAAATCTGCGTCAATCTGTTTTAAATCAGCGGTTATCTGCGTTTTTATATTCCTCATACATCTTATCAACATTCCTGTTAGTTACATAATCATGGTGTTTGAAGCCGCCGCCGAAATTTTTGGGAATATGCATCAATTCGTGAATGATTGTCTTAGACTGGTCTTCTTTGGAAAGCTTATCGAACTTTTCTGAAAGAAATTCAATCGCATAAAAAGCCGGGCACTCTATGGTTTCCTGCATTATCTTAGCTAAACCGTGACATCTTGCAATCGTACCGCGGCAAGCGGAATTATAGCTGCGAAAACATTTAAAATAACCTAATCTTATATGCGGAAAAAGTTTACCACAGATATCCTCTGCTTTAACCTGCAAATCCGCAGCAAACTCATACTTGATCCGTTTATACTTTTTTCGCCTGCGATCCATAAGCTATACTATAAGACTATCTTTATTTGCGGCGATTCTTTTAAATTCCGGTAGATATTATTACGTTCCTGTTCATCTTTTACATAAGTGGTGATATTCAAAGAAGTATATTTACCGCCGCTGCTTTTCCGGGAAAACTTAATCTCATATTTTTTATCTTTGATAATCTTAGATACAGCTACTTTCATAGACTCTTCGTCAAACCCTATAATAGTATAATTCCATTCACAAGGATAGGTTACAAACGGTTTTTGGGTCACAACTAGTTTGATAATCTGCGTTAATCGGTTGTAAATCTGCGCAAATCCGCGTTTACTCGGCTTTAAGAGGACGCTGCATCAAAGCTTTGACTGCACTAAGAGGATTTTTGTTCTTATACAGGACAAGATAGACCTGGGCTGTTATAGGCATTTCGATATTCTTCTTCTTACTTAAATTATATACTGACTTAACAGTAGTCACGCCTTCGGCTACCATTTTCATATTTTTAATAATACCGGCCAACTTCTTACCTTTACCGAGCTCTTCTCCCACAAACCTGTTCCGGGAATAAGGAGAAAAGCAGGTAGTAGCTACATCGCCTAATCCGCTTATACCCCAAAAAGTGGAGTCTTTGGCTCCTAATCGTTTACCAAACCTAGCCATCTCCACCAAACCCCGGGTAACCAAAGCAGACTTTGTGTTAGTACCAAATCCTAAGCCGTCTGATATACCACAGGCAATAGCTATTACATTCTTTAAAGCGCCGGCTAATTCTGTGCCGTTTATATCCCGGCTGCGGTAAACACGCAGGTTTGTATTCTTGAATAATAGCTGCAGCTCCTTTAATACACCAGGATTCTTGGAAGCAACCGTAGCTACCGTAGGTATGCCTTCTGCTACTTCTTTAGCGATAGTCGGTCCGGATAAAACAGCAACCCTGCTAACTTTTAGATTTTTCTGAATTATCTGGGACGGGCGTTCAAAACTACCTACTTCAATGCCTTTACTTAAACTTAAAAATACTTTATAACGAAAATCTGTATTCAGGCCTCTTACCTTATTAATGACGTCGCGTAAATACTTTACCGGGATAGCGGTTATTATTATATCCGATTCTAAAGCTTGTTTTAAATCCGAAGAAAGGATTATTTCTCTGGGAATCTTCTTGCCGGGCAAGAACTCCTTATTCTGGCGAGTAGAGTTCATTTGATTAGCCTGCTCTTTAAAAGGAGTCCAGAGAATAAGCCGCGGTCCTGATTTTTTAGAAAGAAGTATAGCTAAGGTTGTTCCCCAGCTTCCGGCACCTAGAATGGTAATGTTTTGTTTCATACTTAGTACAGCAATTCATTCCTACGAAGCCCTGCCTGCTATGAAATACTGCAGGGTGTAGTAGAAAGCGGGTGAGCGGAATCGAACCGCCGTAACAGGCTTGGAAGGCCTGTGTTCTACCACTGAACTACACCCGCATAACACGCAGATTAACACGAATTGAGAACAGATTAGCCCCGATGATATGCCAAAATGATTAAAGATCAGCACTAATTTGCATTTTTAAAAAATCAGCGATAATCAGCGTATGGTGGGCAGGGGAGGATTCGAACCTCCGAAGGACGATGTCCGCCAGATTTCAAAGTGCCTCCAACTTTCGTTGAAGCTTGGACTATATCTTCACCATATTCTTTACATTGAACGTAGGTGTCAGGCGCTTCGTCCGAATTATTCCTCGGACTACGAC
>CAZBZJ010000189.1:0-3032 GCA_964496355.1 uncultured Planctomycetia bacterium
CTATCTTAATAAATTTTTTATTATCCTTAGTAAGCCATAACCGGGGAGCTGGCATTCCGCAAGATATGGCATAAGCGATTAGAGAAGTTACAAATTCCGCTTTACTATAACTATCCGCCGCATACTTAAGGACTACGTCACCTTCAGGTGTTACCATTTTTAGAGGCCTGCGGTTGGGTATTCCGCCCATAAGCACACTTATATTTTCTGTTTCAACCGCGTCTAATCCTAAATCATAATTTTCAATAACCTGCAAAGCTTTCTCTTCAAAAGGAACGGATTCTACATTCAGGTCACGGACTTTCGTGCTCTTTAGCCTCCAAAGCGGTATGTCTTTCTCCGCTGATTCTCTTTTACATAAAATACTGATTAAAACAATAGCGAAAATTCCCAAGCTTGCCAAAA
Source organism: uncultured Planctomycetia bacterium (assembly GCA_964496355.1). GTDB lineage: Bacteria > Omnitrophota > Gorgyraeia > Duberdicusellales > Duberdicusellaceae > CAZBZJ01. The sequence continues at coordinate 406 of CAZBZJ010000189.1, forward strand.
GTCCGAAAACAACCGGATGCTCAAATACAAAATCTATCGGCAGTATAGCCAACCCTACGGCCAACGGATTTATGCCCAATAATTCTTTTAAATTCTCCCCTTTACCCACATACAATATAACTTCCTGGTCGGCTTCTATTCTTTGGTTACCTGTAATAACCAAATTTCCGTTATAAGGGTCTTCGAAATTTATCTCAATCCGGCTGTTATCGATAACAACATCCGGCCCAACAGTAATATCAGCCCCGCCAAAGTACACTCTCGCACTTCCTCTTATCTTCAACCCTTCGCCTATCTTCTGTCTTATCTCATCAACGCCTGCAGCGAACGAATGAGAAAGTTCTACTACACTTCTATCTGAAACTTCGGCCCCGGCTTGCCGTAACTGACTCTTCCCTAAATCTGAAATTGCTTTACCTACTGCAGCCGGAGAATCCCGGCCTTCTTTAAACTTCAACGGTGCAAACGAATCCGCTCTTTCGAGCTCCACATTGGCAGTCCTTTCTGCCTGCGGCTGGGCATCAAAGACAAAGGCTTCAAACTTATCGACAAAATCATTTTTAAGCTCGCCGCCTATAAACAATTCTGCTCTTTTATGTCTGGCTAGGTGATAAGCCAGACATTTAGGCACAGCTAAAAACCTGCGAGAGAATACTAACCGGTTAATTGAGCCGTATTCATAACCAGGCATTTCTCTTATAACCTTTGCTGCCTCCTGATTATACTCTAAAAAGAACGGCCTGCCGGTTATTTTATCCCGCGCTAACATAGCAAGCCCTTCATCAGGACTGCGTTTACGCAATACTCCGGTTGTAAAATCCGATTTATTCGACATATGGTAACCTAAAAGCCGCGCGTTAAGCATAGGCATAGGATTATCCACCTGACAAAAGAGAAAATTATCTATCCCGCGCTCTTTAGCTTCCTCTATCGCACTTATCCGGCCTCCGTCAGTACGGGCATCAACCGACTGCATAGCCTGGTATATACCAGCGGAGCCATTAGGCGAAGTATAAACAGTATCTTCGCCAGCCATAGCAATCTCATCTGTACCTTCTCTACGGCAAGGCATTTGTCTTTGTTTTACAAAAATAACATTATCTTTACCCAGACCAAAATAATTATGTTCCTCAAAATACCTGCGAGTTTCAATATCTACAGCATCAGAAGTCATAATAAACCAGACAACAGGCCTGCCGTACTTTTTCTTAGCAGCTAAAAGTTCATCGGCAAAAATCTCAAACAGAGTCCTCTTAGATACCGGTGCTGCAGGATACTCACCTTTAGGCCCATCATACCCCAACCGGGTACCCATTCCGCCGGCAACAGTAATCACGCCTACCGAACCCTTCCTTAAAGCCATATCCGCTGCCTTCAAAGCTTTATCTTCATCAGGCTGGCCGGGCCTAATTATTTCCTGGGGCTCAATCAATTCAGGGGTAACTTTTTCTGAAACTACAGGGATTTTTTCATCTCCTATTTCAACTGTATCAAATATCCTCAAATACCCGGCAATACCCCTAATCCTTTGCATAGATAGCATATCTTTTACTTTCTGCAAATCTTCAAGAAAACTTCTTATAGAAGAATAATCTCCGGACTCTACTCTGCTGTGTATCTCTGATAAAGCACTGATTATTCTTTCATTAAGAGCACCGTCCTCGGTAAACCTTAAAGAAGGCAATACACCCGTAATGCCTATACTATGAATCTTAACCCTTTCAAAAGGCGAATAGAGAACATATTCTAAAGCGCTTATAGGATCAGGGTGTTTTTCGGTATAATCTATTAATGTTACCTCTTTTGACGGAGAGATAATGATATTTTCAGATTTAATATCCCATACATAAGGCACCCCTTTTTCTTGAAGCCGTGCACAAATTTCCCCAGCTCGAATAACCAAATCAAAAAACTCTTCTGCATAAGTATTTAACGGCCTTCCTTTATAAGCCTCAACAAAACGGGCAAAATCCACGCCTTCTATAAAGGGATACACAATAGCGTCGGCATAGAAAACAGTTTCGTCCTCCTCACAACTACACCATAATTTTTTGCCCGGATTTAATTCGGGCGGAGACTGCATCATTTTTGCTTTATATACACCTACAAAATCCTCACCCACAATCCGCATTACTTTTGGAACATTTACACAATGTTTAATATCCCGCAACTGGCTTATTTTCCTTATTGAATAAAGCCTGCCTGTATCTTCATCGACAGTTAAATCAAGGAAAGTATTCCTTCCGAAAACAGCAAGAGTCATAAATTTCATTACACCCGCCCCATTCTCTAAAACTAATTTTTCAGGCGGCACAGGCCTGTATCCTACAGGCGGATTATTCTCTATAGCAATCCTTAATAGCTCGGTTATCACCCTTTCCCGGTTAGGGCTCTGTTCAAAGAAAAACCGGAACAGGTCTTCGGTAAATTCGTTCGGGCTGCTTTTCATCCAGGCAATCAATTCTTCGAATGTCCTCCACGCTATATCCGCAACACCTTCTATATCAGTCTTTCTTTCTTCTTCCTGTCTGAAACATTCCGCCCTCCGCTGTACGCCTCTGGCCTCTCTTTCAGTCAACGGCAATATATACAGAGCTCTTCTTTCCTTATTGTTGTCATGCTCTTCG
>CAZBZJ010000190.1:0-3029 GCA_964496355.1 uncultured Planctomycetia bacterium
CTAATGTAATTATTGCCACAGGACAGATGATGCCGGCGATAAATTTTTTTGCTATATCTATTTTATTTAAGGATTTTACGACTTCTTTTTCAGGTAAAAGGTTTATTTTCATTTGTTATAGTTTTGGTTAGGTAAAATTTTTTTATTTTTATATTTTAAGATACGCCCGACATCTTTTGGCGTAAAAAGCCTGTGCCCGTTGCGGTCGCGGGCTACTTCCGGTACTTTACTTTTTTTAAGCCAGAGAAAAAGGGTGTTGCGTGAAATGCCCACTTTTTCAAGAACCTCTTTAGTACTCAGATATTGGTTATCGGACATTTAGATATCCTTTATACAATTTCTTTATATGCGGCTTTATGTGTGAGTGTTGGTATAGATTGGTATACCAAATATAGCATTGTTTATCTAAATGCGAACACATATGAACCAATACTAACAGATAAGAATTAAGTTGTCAAGATGTTTTTTGTGATTTATGAGGATACCAAAAATGTGCAGAAGTAAGCCCCGTTAGGCCCCGGGCTAAAGCCCGGTGCTTTTCTTTACTATGAAAAGTGGGGCTTTCTGGGGCTAACGGGGTAAAGCAGGCGAGAGGACTGGTTTTTCAGAAATAGGTATTGAGTACCGGACTATATAAGATAAAGATATGAAGATAAAGATATGATCAGTTGCGTAAGTCTATGCTGGTTTCTAAGGTTTTAGACTTTATAGTGTTTCCTTGTTCTCCTTTGCCGGTAACGCTTATAGTTAAAAAGTCATCTTGTGATTCAAAGGACAGGCCGGTTATAGGAGAATATAAATCCTGGTCGTCCACGTCTTGTATAGACAATGAATTTCCGGCAGTCGATATTATATAGGTCGTTCTGATTAGAGTTGTCCCCAAAGTCGGATTCAAAGTATTGCCTTCTGAGGCGTAAAGTGAATAGGCAATATATTTATCTTTGGTAGACCCGTCGCCCCATTCGAATTCGCCGTCTTCATCGGCTATTGTACCGTTTGCTCTTTCTACCGGTATCTGAAAATTTATAATATCGCCTTCACCTTCGTCATTTTTTGGGTGCAGCCTTTCGTCATTATTAATCCAGATTTTATTATCGGCACTTGCCTGAAGTTCTCTAGTCATACGATTTAAGGCATTTCTTGCTCTTTCTTCGGCTTGTATACGGGCTTCGTTCTCTGAAACAGAGGTGCGGCCGGTTAATAAGAGAGCTGTACTGGCACCTACAACAAGCACAAATATGCTTAGTGCTATGACTATCTCTATAAGCGTAAATCCGGTATGGACAGGCTTATTTAATTTATATAAAGGGTGTTTGGCAAATGCCGGTTTCATGATTTTTAGGAATTATTATGGTTGATACAAGACTGTTTCCAAACTTTCTGATACTTCTCTATTTCCCGACTGCCGCCAGGTAACGTTGATACTTAGCTTATGCAGGTAAGTTTCATTAGCTACCTGGGCAATGGCTAAAGAACCCGCCGGGTTAGGGGCTAGGCCGGTGATATTAAAAAGCCCTGCATAATCACCTATATTTTCTATGTTATTTTTCACTTCTTCTATCTTTTTCTGAATTGCGGTTACGGCTATATCCTGGTTGTTGGCAGATTCGGTAAGCTTTATCATACTATTAATGCTGTAGACTAAAGTCCCCAGGACAAGCACCATAATAAAAGTCGCTATTGCTGTTTCGATTAAGGTAAAAGCGGTGGTTTTAGTATTCTTTTTATTCCTCATAATTTTAAAAGCTGTCTATTTCCCGCCAGGAAGAGTTAGCGCCGAAAGTAAGGCCTGCCTTCGGTAATTCATTCGAAGCAGGACCCCAGCGGCTTTCGTAATTATAAACAGCAGAAGGCGAAGAGTATCTTTCGTTACTATAATTTGATGGCGATGGCAGGGCTTGGTCTTCTCCTTTATAATTCAGTTGTATGAAAGCTCCATTAATTACTCTTTCGGTTCCTCCCCAGCGCTCTAAAGCATAGGTATGCACGTTGTGAGGAGTTACAACAGCAGTATTATAGATATGTTTATCCGGAACTTGATTCGCTTTGTAGGCAGCAAAACTTGTGTCATACGCAGTTTCGATATCGCTGTAGAGTTCTTGCCTTAAATCCTGAGCCAGTATATGCTCATATCCAGAGTTGGTTTTGAAAGTAAAAACAGTTTCATCTTTCCATTCACCCCAGTTATTTTCGACCCATTGTTTTGACCATTTATCTGGTTCATCCGGCGGCCAGTCACCTTCCCATCCTTGAGGCTTATTAGGTTGGTTAAACCAATCCTTAATTTTTCCGTCGGCGTTTACGGTATCGGACGGGGCCGGCATCCATTCTAATTCTGTTTCCTCACCGGTCTTATAACCATATATAAGGTCATACCCTAAGACTGGGTAGGGGAATCCAGAATCTGAGTCAATCTGTCCATTAACATAATCATAAATTGCATAGTCATGATGGTTTGGTAATGGCATATACATCTGTCCAGTATCAGAGTCGTTTGTATAATTGAAATCTTCAGATAATGTATATACTGCCCGGTCGGTGATAATTTCAGCAGGTTTCCAGACTAAGTCTGAAAGTTCGGTTATATAATCTTTTTCTTTCTCAGTAAACCAGTTTTCCCAGTGGTTATTCCATTCAGCTTCGGTAATATCAGGCGGCCGGTTTCGATTGCCGCTAGTATCTGAATCATCATCAGCGCCTGTAGCGTCTAAATTATAGTTACCTTTAATATATACATTGTGAGGCGTTACCATACTCAACCCGTTATCCGGCAGGATTTCACCGTTTTCTAACATCACACCGTCGGCATTGGAATCAGAAGCAGTTCCGGATGACCAAGTGAAGTTTTCTAAATTAGTATAAATTACTCCGTTGAAATCGGCGGGAAACTCTGTATGTCCTTTCATCCCATTTATATCTATACTTAATATACTGTTGGGCGTATAGGTATTATCATCATTATCCAGGGCTGGATGTACGGAATTATAGAATTGTTTTTCTTCTAACGCATCGGTTAAATATGGGTATTG
>CAZBZJ010000191.1:0-3022 GCA_964496355.1 uncultured Planctomycetia bacterium
AGAAGGTAGAGGGTAGAAGGTAGAGGGTAGAAGGTAGAGGGTAGAGGTTAGAAGTTAGAAGGTAGATAGAGGTTAGATGATGGTATGTGATGCGCACGTACATTTTATTCCCGAAGAATTGTCCGAGTATACAAGCTTCTACAAAGGGGTATGGACTGATTTAGATAAGCTCAAAGAGTATTTGGACAGATTCAGCATAGAAAAGGCATTACTGGTTTATCCTTCGACCGATGCTGCGGCTAAATTAGGCGGTTCGCGCAAGGAATGTGATATTTATAACCGTTTTGTAGAACAAATCATAAAAGAGGATGAACGTATAGTTGCGGCCGGCATCATCGATTTAAGTAATGAAGACGGCTTAACCGGCCAGGTTGAAAGTTTATATAGCCGGGGTTTTTCCGGTGTAAGTATTCCGTCCAGTTACCAAGGTGATTTTCAGATAGAGAAGGTGCGCCGGTTAAGTCAGTTAGCTCAAAAGTTTAATCTGTTTATATTCGTCCATCCGCAGACTATCAACCCTATAGGATTTGAGCGTATAAAAGACCCATTACTCATGCCGGTCTTAGAGTATAGCTTTGACCTGTCGATGTTTTTAGGGCTTTTAATGACAGAAGGGATACTTCAGGATTTTGACGTCACGTTTATCTTTTCTTCGTTAGGCGGAGTCACGCCTTTTCTGAGTGGCCGGTTCGACCGGGTTTACCGTATGTTAAGGCCAAGAGGTATTGTAAAAGATTTAAAATCCGGCCCTTCACAGATACTTAAAAAAATATATGTCGATACTTCCGGAGCTTCTTTAAAAAACATAGAGCTTGCTATCGATCTGTTCGGGCTTGACCATATACTCTGGGGTTCAGATTATCCGGTAAATCCGCCGATTCAGAAGAATCTCGCTATGTTAGATTCGTTAGAAGGCATTGCAAAGGACAAGATTATCTATCAGAACTTTAAAAGTTTAGTAACATAATGGAAAAGAAAGGCTTTCCTCTTTTATTCTGGCCGGTTTTTTTAAAAGGAGATACCATATACGTTTTAGATGAGGCCAAACTGCCGCATAAAACCGAATATATAAGAGTTCAAGGATACCGCAAGGCTGTATCGGTTATAAAGCAGATGAAGACCCGGGCTGTAGGACAGGTGCTTTTAGTCTTGTATACATACCTCTATATTTACCGGAATACGAAGAACAAAAAATATTTACAGAGTAAGTTTAAGAAAATATCAGATGAATTTAATACAGCCAGGCCTACGCTTTCTTTTAGGTATTTGACGGATATGGTTTATAGCTGGCAGGAATCGGGGCAGGATATCGAAAAAAATATACTGGATTTTCTGAATATGTTAAAAGAAAAACGGATTCAACAAGCCAAGAAAGCCGCCAAATTAATAAAGAAAAATGAGGTTATATTGACCCATTGTAACGTAAGCGGGCTTATGGCATTGATTGGCAGATTTTCGCAAGGGAAGAATCCGGCATTTTTTGTAACCGAAACCCGGCCTTACCTGCAGGGTGCGCGTCTAACTTCCTGGGAACTTCAAGAAGAAGGATTTCCGGTTACGGTAATTTCTGATAATATGGTAGCTCAGGTTATGTGCGAAAAGAAGATAGATAAAGTCATTGTCGGTGCCGATAATCTGGCGCGTAACGGAGATATAGCTAATAAAGTCGGTACATACCAGATAGCCATATTGGCAAAACATTTTAAAATTCCTTTTTACGTGCTGTGTCCGCCGCCCAGCAGAGCCAAAAGCGGCAAACAGATAAAAATCGAAATAAGGCCTGATAAAGAATTATTAAATTTTGCCGGCAAAATGATAGCGCCTAAGGGAGTGCGCGGATATTATCCTGCATTTGATATCACCCCCAATGATTTAATTACCAAACATATCTATCTGGAGGTTTAAGATGGAAGATTTACAGAAGTTATTAAAGGATAATATTATAGATACCGGAAAACATATATATAGCCGTAGTCTTGCGGTTGCTGCATCTGGGAATCTCAGTGCCCGTCTTGATAAAGATAATTTTTTTATAACCGGTTCCGGAACTTATTTAGGCAGGCTTAAAGAATCGGATATTGTAAAAGTTAATATTAATACTAAAGAGGCTGAAGGAGAAAAAGCTCCTTCTTCAGAATTACCGCTGCATACGCTGGTATATAAAAATTTTGATGTTAACACGGTAATTCATTGCCACCCGCCTTTAATCAACGGATATTTTGCGGTAAATGACTCTTTAGAGATCCTTACTTATGAGACCAGGTTTTATTTAGGTAATATCCCTGTAGTAAGACAGGATACGCCCACAGTTACTAAACCAGAACAAGTAGTTGAAGCCTTAAAGGTATCTAATATAGTAGTATTAAAGAATCATGGTGTAATAGCAATAGCTAACGATTTTTCAGAAGGCTTGGCGTTGATAGAGACTTTAGAAGAAGCAGTTAAAACTGCGGCTATGGCCCGAATTTTTAAACAAGATATTCATAGGCCGGTTTCAGGCGAAAAGATTACCGGAAGAGATACAAGTGAGTCTGGAAAACATCCTATGTTTTCACCGGAACATATACAGAAAATTGTAGATTTAGTCAATAAAGATGATTTTATCGCTCAGAAGGGTAAAGAGCTTGATTTGACTGTTGAGTTGGCCATAAAACTCGCTGGTTCAGATAAAACATATAAATTTAAGTTTGATAAAGGTAAAATCAAAGATCTCAGGTTTGATGCCGAGGCACCTTTTGTTATTTCGGCTGATGCTGATATCTGGAGACAGGTATTTGAAGGTAATCTCGACCCTTTTGTCGCTGTTACTCAAGGAAAGATGAATTTAGACGGAGAATTAGGCCGGCTTTCTAAGTGGTATGTACCTTTCAGCAGGTTATTTGAACTGTTTAAACAGGTACGGGTAAAGTGAGAGAGTACAGTTCTTTTATTAACGGAGAATTTATAACCGGCAAGAACAAATCTCACCTGATCAATCCTTCTACAGGCGGCAGATTAGCCAAAATTTCTTTAGCCTCTCCGG
>CAZBZJ010000192.1:0-2999 GCA_964496355.1 uncultured Planctomycetia bacterium
ATGTAGTTTCCGGGGCGGCTTGACAAATTCGGGTATAAACGTTACAATTGAAACGTTATAAAAAATAGGCAAAGCCGCAAAATAGTGGTGTTGCGGCTTTTTTTATGCCTAAGCAAAATATTTTTATAAATAAATGGGGGAGGTAAGATATGAAAATGGGGAAAATAGTTGGATTATTTATAGTTTTAAGCTTGGTTATGCTTAGTTTGCAAGCGAAAGGAGAGAAGATGACGATTCAAGAAGGTAAAGAGGTTTCATTTGATTACAGATTAACTGTGGACGGTAACGTCGTAGACAGTTCTAAACAGAACGGGCCTATGGAATATGTCCATGGCCAGGGTAAGATTATACCCGGCTTATCTAAGGAGTTAGAAGGCATGACGGCAGGAGAACAAAAGTCCGTTGATATTCCGCCCAGCCAGGCTTACGGGCCTATTAATAAAGAGGCTGTACAGCAGGTTCCGAAAAGTAAATTACCCGAAAATATAAATCCTCAGGAAGGCATGTATTTACAGGTGCAGAGCCAGGGCGGGCAGGCTATGCCGGTGAGGATAGCAGAAGTAAAAGACGAGTCTATAGTACTAGATTTGAATCATCCTTTAGCTGGTAAGACCCTGCATTTTGATGTGGAGATAAACTCCGTCAAATAAATAAACCCTAACGCACTTCGCAGGTGTGTCCGCACCTACGAAGTGCGCAGCATACCAGGGTGAGTTTGAATCCTTTAAAGATAAAGTAAAAACCCAGTTTGATGCAATCGAATACGGTATGCGTTTTGAAAACGAATCTATAATCTTCTTCAATGAATTAGCCTTCCGGATTACCGGGGAGCAAAAAGATGCCATACGCAAACCCGTTGATGAAGAAAAGAAGCACCTTGTCTATTTAAAAGAACTGCGTTCTGAGCAGAAATAATTTTTCTCCCCTTACTTACCGGTAACTCCCACCTTTTTATGTTTCTGGTTAAGTAGAAAAAGGTCAATAAAATGGCGAAACCGGAGGTGGTTGTACGCAGGCTGTTCTGGTACACTACCTTTGGAAACGGTATCAAGCTGAAAGGAGGCAGGATGAAGGGAAAAGATGAAAAAGAGAAGGTTTATGTATGCAAGGTATGCGGGAAAGAACAAAAGTCTAAAGAACGCGCAGAGTGTTGTGGAAAAGATATGCTGGAAAAGAAAGAAGTCTGGCGTGATTGAGTGTCTATATCAGTGTTGTGTATCCGGCAGGCATAGTAAACTTTATGCGGCATTTCAGTCCGGGACTGAAATGCCGCATAAAGTCTTTTTGGGTTTGAAATTTGTGTAGGTGCTTTATAATAAACAGGTAAGCGTTATGTTATAAGTTGCCAGTGAAAAAACACAGTAATAATAAAGTTATATACAGGGCAGAGAAATATGGAATCGCCTAAAATGAACCGATTCAATATGCAAGACCTAAAATTTAAACGAATTCTCGATTATTTGCCTGACGGTATCTATATCGTGGGTAAAGACTATAAGTTGGAGTATGTGAATGTCGTAATCCGCAAAGAGTTCGGCCCGGTTAAGGGCAGAGAATGTTACCGGTATTTCTTTGACCGTAAGTCGCGTTGTCCGTGGTGTAAATTCCAAGAGATAGAGAAAGGAAAAGCTGTCCAGTGGGAATGGGAATCGCCTAAATCTGAGAGAGTATATGACCTTATCGATGCTCCCATATATTCTTCCGGAGGGACTTTACTGAAGTTGAAAGTTATGCGCGATATAACCAGAAGAAAAAAAGCAGAGGCGGAGTTAATCCGGCTTACCGGCCGGCTCGAAGATGAAATAGCTATCCGGACTGCCGAGTTAGCCCAGACAGTTGAATTATTAGAACGCATATTTAACAATTCCAGCCTCTTAATAGCTTATATGGATAGAGGATTTAATTTTATCCGGGTAAATAAAGCTTACGCGGACGCTGATAATAAAACTCCGGAATACTTTGTCGGTAGGAACCATTTCGATTTATATCCACATATTGAAAATAAGAAGATATTTACCCGGGTTATCAACGAAGGTAAATCTTTTACTTTTTATGAAAAGCCCTTTGTATATAAAGATAACCCCAAAAAAGTAACGTATTGGGATTGGGATGTACAACCGGTAAAAGGCCCTTATGGCAGAGTCGACGGCGTATTATTAGGGCTTAAAGAAGTTACCAAACGTAAGATAGCCTCTGATGAACTTCATAAGGCGAGAGCCGAATTGACTGGAGCAAAACGCTTAGCTGATTTAGGTACCCTATCGGCAGCAATCGCACATGAATTGCGTAACCCGTTGGGAGTAATACGTACAGCAGCATTTAATATAAAGCGTAAATCTAACCAACCGAAGCTTATTCGGAATATTAATAATATTGAGAAAAAAGTCTTCGAAAGCAATCAGATTATAAATAATTTGCTTTTCTATGCGCACCTTAAAATGCCGGAGTTTCAAACTATTGACATCGAGGCGTTGATAAAAGAATGTGTTACGACCACAGTTAAGCGTACCGAACAGAAGAAAGCCTTTGTTGTTAAGCGTAACCGGATAGTAGAAAGGTATTTCATCGAAGGCGACCCCTTTCAACTTGCCGAAGTATTTAATAACATACTACTTAATGCATATCAGGCGTCTGAAAACAACCGGCATAAAATAGCTATACGGATTAATATTAACCAGCCGTATATTACTGTTACTGTGAGCGATAAAGGCGGCGGTATTCCGGAGGAAGATATCCCGAACATCTTTACTCCTTTTTTTACTAAAAAATCCCGTGGGACCGGCTTAGGCTTAAGTATCTCTCAACAGATTGTACATTTGCATGGGGGCGAGATAGAAGCGAATAGCAGAGTTGGCAAAGGAACTGAAGTCAAGATAAAGCTGCCAGTTAAGCAAAAGAAAGATTGACGGAACAGCCTGGGATGGATGATTGGTTAATTAACCAATCATTACTCACCAATTAACTATGTGTCAAAGTAATAGTTGAAATACAAGGGCGGT
>CAZBZJ010000193.1:0-2981 GCA_964496355.1 uncultured Planctomycetia bacterium
ACAGCAAACAAGTTAGTATCAAAGATATTAAACGAAAGGCTCAGGCTCAGAAACTAGGCTGTATTGATAAGAGTAAAGAGAAACTGATGATAAAAGAAATAAATTCGGCTAAGGAGACCGGTGATACTTTAGGCGGTATAATCGAGATAGTTTCAGAAGGTATTCCGCCGGGTCTGGGGAATTTTATGCATTGGGATAAGAGGTTGGATTCTGCGTTATCTCATGTTTTAATGTCTATACCCGCAGTTAAAGGCCTTGAGATAGGTTTAGGTTTTGAATATGCAAAGAGTAGAGGAAGCGAGTCCCATGACACTATAAGATTTTCTAAAACCAACCGTCTTAGCTTTGATTCTAATAATGCCGGCGGTATATTAGCCGGTATATCTACCGGCCAGCCAATAGTTACCCGTATAGCTATGAAACCTATATCTACATTAGGCAAACCTCTGGATTCGGTAGATGTAGTTAAAAAGACTAAGAAGAAAGCCCCGGCTATCCGGTCGGATACAACAGCTGTAACTGCCTGCGGAGTAATAGCTGAGAGTCTTACTGTATTCGTTCTTGCCCAGGCTTTCTTAGAAAAGTTCTCTTCGGATACCCTCGCAGAAATCCAGCGCAACTACAAAAACTACCTGAAATCCCTCCATTTGTAATTGGTTAATTAGTGAATGGTTAAAGTGTAATACTTCAAGGTTTCGGTAACACCTTTGATTCGCGTATACACTCTGCGGATTATCCGACAGAAATAGTCCCGCCAGCGCTTAATATAAGCGGAGCGTAGCTTTAGCTGATTTCTGGAGGATAAGACGCAATGTGTATAAAAGCAAATACTTTGTTGCCGAAACTGTTTATTGACAATCTGTAGTCTTGTAGGTAATATAAGGAAGAAAATTATTATGAAAAATATTTATTTGTTAGGATTTATGGGGACAGGAAAAACTGCTGTGGGTAAACTGTTAGCTGAAAAGTTGGGTAAGCAGTTTGTAGATTTAGATGACATTATCGAAGGAAAAGAGGGCATAAAAATAACCGAGATATTTGCACAGAAGGGCGAACTTTATTTCAGAGGTATCGAAGCCGAATCTTTAAAGGAAATAGCCGGCAAAGAGGATTTAATCGTTGCATGTGGAGGAGGAATTGTTTTAAAAGACGAAAATATCAGCATTATAGAGGATACCGGATTTGCTGTCTGTTTGCAAGCAAGCCCTGAAATAATATGTGAGCGGACTAAACAATTTACCCACAGGCCGCTTCTAAATGTAGAAAACCCGAAAGAAAAGATCGGCGAATTATTAGCTAAACGCGCAGAGTATTATGCTAAGATAAAGTGTCATATCGACACTTCTGGTTTGAGTGTGAGAGAAGTGAGGGATAAGATAATTGCTATGAAGACACCAGACCAAAAAGATGTATGAATACCTTTATAGGCCTGAGGCCTGAGGCCTGAGACCTGTGGTCTGAGGTCTGTGGTCGGAGGTCTGAAAAAAGATGACGGATAAACAGGCGCTTATATTGCTCAATATGGTTGACGGGTTAGGGCCTTTAAAGATAAGCAGGCTTATGGCTTCTTTGGACAGGCCAAGAGATATTTTTTCCGCCGGCATAAAACATATAAGTCTTATTATCGGAGAACGACTAGCATTAAAAGTTAAAGAAAAGATAGGTTCACGGGAATTTGCCGAAGAATTAAGGCTCATAGAGAGGTCAGGCGTAGAAATTTTGACTATTTTAGATAAAGATTATCCGGAAAATTTAAGCCGGATTTATGCGCCGCCTGCTGTTTTATACCTAAAAGGCAACAAAGACTTTTTAAAAAATATTTGTATAGCTATAGTCGGTTCAAGGAGGGCTTCTGTTTACGGCAGAGAAGAAGCCCGAAGATTTGCTTTTGATCTGGGCAGTTCAGGGTTTACCATAGTATCCGGTTTAGCCAGGGGTATCGACACTTATGCCCACAGGGGAGCATTAGAGGCAAAAGCTAAAACAGTTGCTGTTTTAGGAAACGGCTTGTATAGTATATATCCTGAAGAAAATAAACGATTAGCGGAGAAAATCGCTGAATCAGGATGTATTGTTTCGGAGTTTTCGCTAAAAACAGCGCCTTTAAGGCAGAATTTTCCTCAAAGGAACCGGATTATAAGCGGGTTATCGTTAGGCGTGCTAGTGGTAGAAGCAGCCCAAAAGTCGGGTGCTTTGATCACGGTTAATTATGCTTTAGAACAGAACCGGGAAGTGTTTGCTGTGCCCGGCCGGATAGATTCACCGGTAGGTAAAGGCGTAAATTCACTAATAAAACAAGGGGCAAAATTGGTAGAAAATATAGATGATATTTTAGAAGAGTTCAATATAAAGGCTGTCAGGTTATGAATAAACAATCTAAATCGCTGGTAATCGTAGAGTCGCCCACTAAAGCCAGGACTATGACGCGTTTTCTGGGTTCCGAATATAAAGTAGTATCTTCTATGGGGCATATAGTAGATTTGCCTGAACGTAAACTTGGTATAGATATTGAAAATGATTTCAAACCCCAATACAAAATCTTAAAAGGCAAGAATAAGATAGCCCGTCAGCTTAAATCCGAAGCTAAAAAAGTAGATACGGTGTATTTAGCTACTGACCCCGACAGAGAAGGCGAAGCAATAAGCTGGCATATAAAGAACCTTATAAGTAAAGATAAAAAAAGTAAATCTGGAAAAGAATTTGTACGGGTAATATTTCACGAAATAACCAAAGATGCTATTAAAGATTCTTTTACCCACCCTGATAGGCTTAATTTGGATAAAGTAAAGGCCCAGCAGGCAAGAAGGATTCTAGACCGGATTGTGGGCTTTTTACTGTCGCCTTTCTTATGGAAGCGTATATGCCGGGGTTTGTCCGCAGGCAGGGTTCAATCAGCTGCTTTAATGTTTATGGTTGACAGAGAAAAAGAGATCAAGACACATTAATAATACAAGCAATTTTTTCATAATTTAAAAATTAGT
>CAZBZJ010000194.1:0-2977 GCA_964496355.1 uncultured Planctomycetia bacterium
ATTTACAATACATGATTATGAATGCCACTCTGGTGAAAAAAATAGAAAAAATTTCGAAACGATGGCAGAAACCATCTTTGACTGATAAAAGACATATTCCTGTTATGTGTAAAGAAGTAATCCAATATTTAGAGCCGGAAAATAAAAAGGTCATAGTCGATTGTACCTCAGGCTTAGGCGGGCACGCAGAAGAATTGTTAAAAAATATGCCGCAAGACGGCCAGATAATCGCGATAGATAAAGACGCAGAATCTTTGGAAATAGCCAAACAAAAGTTGCAGGAATATGGCGAAAAGATTCGTTTTTTCTGCGAGGATTACAGGGATTTAGATAACGTCCTGGATTCGATGAATCTACAAGAAGTAGATGGTTTTTTGTTTGATTTGGGAATGTCGTCGTATCAGCTTTCTTGTTTTGAGAGGGGTTTTAGTTTTGTAAAAGAAGGCCCTTTAGATATGCGGATGAACCGGAATACTTCGATTTCAGCCTATGATTTAGTAAATCATTTAAGCGAAAAGGAGCTGGACTATATTTTTCGCGAATATGGAGAGGAACGCTGGCATAAAACTATAGCCCGTACTATTATCGAAGAACGCAAGCAATACCCTATAGCTACCACTATGAGATTAGCCGAAATTATAGTCAGAGCCTTAGGTAAGAGGCAAAAGGGTTCTGGAGGTATTCATCCTGCTACAAGAGTGTTTCAGGCTTTAAGAATCGCTGTTAATAGAGAATTTGATTCTCTTAAGATAGGCTTGAGTAAAGCTATTAAATATCTTGCAGAAGGCGGAAGAATCTGTGTTATAGATTTCCATTCTTTAGAAGACAGGATTGTAAAAGAACAATTTAAGGCTTTTCAAGCGGCTAAATTAGCTAAGATACTGACATACCGGCCTATTAGGCCGTCATTAAACGAAGTGCGGAAAAATTCAAAAGCCAGGTCGGCTAAAATGCGGGTGATAGAAAGGCCGGCAGATAAGGCAGCTTTATGAAAAAAGTAATATGTAGCCTGATTATTATTTTTTGTGTCGGTCTCGGGCATATATATCAGAAAGTAAAGATTATAACTTTAGCTTATCAGATACACGAAAAGAAAGTTTGTCTTAATGAACTTACCGAGACAAACTCTAATCTTTTTTATAACTTCCATAAACAGGTAAATTTAGCTACTATAAATACAAAGCTGAATGAAAACGGGTTACAGCTTCGTCACCCGGCTAAATATGTAAAGATTACGCCGGCTGATAAACAGAAGACAGGTGTAAATACATCCAGGAATTTATTGGCTAAGATTTTAGGAGTCGGAGCCGAAGTTGAAGCACAGCCATAATTCTTCCGAAAACAACTCAAGGTTAAGTGGACAGACAGTTCAAGCTAAGATTAATTACTGTATATCTATTTATTGTTGTATTTGTTTTTCTAATTATCTTTAAACTCGCCGATCTTCAAATATTTTCTTATTCCGCATATAAAAAAAAGGCTGAATCTCAGCATACTTCGGTGATAGAATTGTCAGGCAACCGCGGCCAGATAAAAGATTCCCACAGCCTTATTCTGGCTAAAGATATTCCGTCCTATTCACTTTATGCTGTTGCCGATAAAATGAAAAACAAAGGCGAAGTTGTCCGGAGGATCAGCGGTGTATTAGATATTTCAAAAGACAGGTTATTTAGCATGCTTTCAAAAGATACTTCATTTGTATGGATAAAACGCAAATTAGAACTGAGTAAGAAGAATATGCTTGAAAGTATGCAGCTTGATAATCTGGGTTTTTTAAAAGAACCCAGCCGGTTTTATCCTCAACAAAACCTGGCTGCCCATATTTTGGGAATAGTAGATATCGATAACCTTGGTTTAGAAGGAGTCGAACTATTTTATAATAAATATTTAGAACCTACCAAAGGAAAAGTCGTGGTATCAAAGGACAGCCGGGGCAGGATTCTTCCTTTGTACCGGCAATTGGTTCCGGGTAGGGACGGTTTTGATTTAATGCTTACTATAGATTCGTATATCCAGTATTGGGTTCAAAAATTGTTAGCCGAGACGGTAAAAAGTGCTAAAGCTAAAAGAGGCTCGGTAGTAGTTATGAATCCTGCCGACGGGAAAATTCTAGCAATTAGTAATTATCCGGGGTTCGACCCCAACGAGTATAATAAATTTGCAAAAGAAAATTTAAGGAACAGGGCAGTTACTGACTTTTATGAGCCAGGTTCGGTATTTAAAATCGTTATTTTAACCGCGGTTCTGGCTGAAAGGCGTAATACTTGACTATTAACAAGCAATACAGAAGGAAAGGTACGATTACAGATATAACCCTTATATACGCGACATATGACAAATTATTGATTATTAAGAAATTGGGGAGGATGAATGCCATTATTAATCCCCCGATATACATAATATAGTGAAGAATGATGATAACGATCATGGTTTTATATTTATTTAGACTACGGTTTATTGAATAGAAGATAAATTCTAAATCTTCTATAATTATCATTGGAGATAAGATAAAAAACAAATTTACGTTATCTCTTAAATTAATGTTAAAGATATATGGAAAAAAAAAGCATAAAGACATTATTAATGTAAAAATAGGAATTGAAAACAATATTTTAATCAATATAGAATACTTAAATAACGCTTTCACATGTGTTTTCTTATCTAATTCATTATATTTAGGGATTAAATAATCTAATGTGTCGTGTAATCCAGGCGGTAAAAATCTCAGTAATAGGTTCATAAAATAGACATAGGCTAATGCGATTAACAAGAAACCCCATGATGTTGGATTCAATAATCGAGCTACTAAAATCGCTGAAATAATATTTAGAAAAAAACCACTATACTTTCCAATAAATGAAAGCGTTAAATTGCTAAATAAGATGCTTTCTTCGCTATTACTTTTTCCTTCCATTGAAATTGTAAGGATAACATTATCATTAAATTTTATGTTTATTTTTTTCTTCTTACCAATAGA
>CAZBZJ010000195.1:0-2960 GCA_964496355.1 uncultured Planctomycetia bacterium
AGATTTCCCTATACATTTAGGAGTAACTGCTACCGGCCCTTTTGAGCAGGGTTTAATTAAGAGTTCTATGGCATTAGGCATATTGTTATGTGAAGGTATAGGAGATGCAGTGAGGATTTCTTTAAACTCTGCTTCCTGGGAAGAGGCGCAGGCCGCAAAACTTATTTTACAGGCTTCAGGCTGCAGGCCTTTTTATCCCGAAATAATATCCTGCCCGACTTGTTCGCGGTGTAAGGTAGATTTACAAAAAAAAGTAGAACGGCTGAAAGAATTGCTTTATAACGGCAACAATAAATTGTGTAATAAAAATGTAAAGATTGCTTTAATGGGGTGTCCTGTTAATGGCCCTGGTGAAGCCGCAACCGCAGATATCGGGATAGCTTTCGGTAGAGGTTATGGTGTTCTTTTCAAAAAGGCGAAAAAAATCAAGAGGATAAAAGAGGCGGATTACATAAAGGACATTATGGATTTCCTTAAGAAGGAGCAGTATGGAAATAAAAAATCTTAAAAAAGTTGTGCGGAGCCGGTTGTTTCTGGGATATCACAGATTAGGAGAAAAGGACCTGGCTGAAGATGAGATAAACCAGAGAATACAGGATATCTGCGATAAATTAGAAGAAGAACAAAAAATCAGTATTCCTGAAAATCAACGAATTTTACTAAAGGCCCAGATTACCAGTGATTTATTAGGATGGGGCCCGGTTCAGCCTTTTATGGATGACCCCGAAGTCACCGAGATTATGGTTAATGGGCCAGATAAAGTATATATAGAGAAGAACGGCAAAAAACAGATGGTTGACGCGAAGTTCGATGATGAAAGCCATCTGCGGTATATTGTAGAAAGGATGTTACGCCCTACCGGCAGGCGTGTAGACGAGTCGTATCCGTATGTTGATTTTTCCCTTGCTGACGGATCGAGGGTAAATGTTATTATCCCGCCTGTGTCGGTTGGCGGAGCTTCGTTGACTATAAGAAAATTCCTGAAAAATATCGAGAAAGCCGAAGATTTAGTGGCAGTATCAACTATGGATAAAAAGATGTCGGATTTTCTTATTGGCTGTGTAAGGGCTAAAGTCAATATAATATTTTCGGGTGCAACCGGTGTTGGAAAGACTACCACTTTAGAGGTTCTTTCTTCTTACATAGCTTCTGATGAAAGGATTATTACAATTGAAGACGCTTTAGAGCTGCATCTGCGCCAATCTCATGTAGTAAGGCTTCTTACTCGTGCGCCTAACATCGAAGGTAAAGGTTCGATATCCATACGCGATTTATTTATTAATACTTTACGAATGCGGCCTTCCCGGATAATCCTCGGTGAAATAAGAGGATCGGAAGCACTGGACTTTTTACAAGCTTTAAATTCCGGGCATAGAGGTTCACTGGCGGTAATTCACGCCTCTTCGCCCGAAGATGTAATAACCAGGCTGGAGACAGCGGTATTCTATTCCGGGACTATGCTTCCGGTATGGGCGATACGGCATCAAATTTCACAAGGGTTGGATGTAGTCGTCCAACAAGAACAGCTGGTAGACGGCTCCAGAAGGATCACCAGAATAAGTGAGGTCGCCGGATTAGATGATAATAATAATGTGATTATTAAAGATTTATTTAGATTTAATCAACGAGACACCGATGAATCAGGACAGGTTATGGGAGAATTTGTCCCTGTAGGCACGGTTCCCCGGTTTATGGATAAATTTTCTAAGATGGGTATAAATATATCCGAGGATATATTCAGAAAAACGTAAAAGAATAAATTGAATTTGAATTATGTTATTGTCACAATATTTCATACCGACTTTACGCGAAGTTAAAGAGGAGAGTATATCGTTCAGGTTATCTCTTAAAGCCGGCTTGATTTCGCCTTTAGCTTCCGGTATATATTCTTATTTACCGTTAGGTTTACGAGTATTACGGAATATCGAAGGGATAATAAGAAAAAATATGGATAAAGCCGGCGCAAGCGAGGTTTTACTCCCGGCTCTTCAACCTATCAGTCTCTGGGAGAAGACCGGCCGGGATGAGCTTTTAGGGCAAGTTATGTTAAGATTTGAAGACCGCAGGCAGAGAAAGCTATGTTTAGGCCCTACACACGAAGAAGTAATTACTGATTTAGTTTCGAAGTTTATCTCCTCGTATAAACAGATGCCCCTTGTATTATATCAGATTCAAACTAAATTTCGTGATGAAATCCGGCCTAAAGCAGGCCTTATAAGGGCATGTGAGTTTGTTATGAAAGATGCTTACAGTTTTGATAAGGACGAGAAAGGATTAAACGAAAATTACGGGCGTATGTTCGATGTTTATAAAGATATATTTAGAGAATGTGGTTTGTCCACGGCTGTCTTGACCGCGGATACGGGGTTTATAGGCGGTAGCCAGTCCCATGAGTTTTTAGCTCCGGCATCTTCAGGCGAAGATATTATTAAATTTTGTAAAGAGTGCGGTTCCTATTTTAAGGATAATACCCTATGCCCTCAATGCCAGGGTAAAGAAATAGAAGAAAAGAATTCTTTAGAATTAGGGCATATTTTTAAGTTAGGCACTAAATATTCCCGAAAATTATCGGCTTCTTTTCTGAATGAGCAGGGTGAAAGGAACCCTGTGGTAATGGGTTGTTACGGTATCGGAGTGAGCAGGATAATGGCAGCTGTGATAGAGCAGAATTATGACGGCGACGGTATTAGCTGGCCGGTTAATATTGCTCCTTTTGATATAGAAATCGTGTGCCTTGACCCGGAAGACGAACAGATACGAGAGTTTTCTTTTAGGATTTATAATTCCCTGAAGAAAAGATACCGGGTTTTAATGGATGAACGTGCAGAATACGCCGGGGTTAAATTTAAAGATACATATCTTTTAGGTATTCCTTATTTTATTGTGGTGGGCAAGAAAAATTTTAAAAAGGATAAAGTAGAAATCGTTGTTCGCAGGGACAAAGACAAAAAGATTATTCC
>CAZBZJ010000196.1:0-2956 GCA_964496355.1 uncultured Planctomycetia bacterium
CGCCGATTGAGGATAGTGAGGCCAAGAAATCAGCCAAAAAATCTGTACCCGCAACACAAGCCACACCGGGCAGAAACAGGGCGCTGTTCCCTGTTTGACTATTTTCACCATCTCTTATTGTTTCATCCAAAGCTCTATCAACTTCCCTTTTAACCTCTTGTGAGTAATGCAAAAACACTTCACGTAACCTGCCGAAAAAAGCGTCTTTATTGCTATCATCTTTACTTAATAATTCTGAAAATCTATCCCAGGCTTGTACTATCTTTAACTGTTTGACCAACTCAACATCCCGCGGATCACCGGTTGATTCAAACCAATTCTGGCCTAAGAATCCTCTGATTACCGGTTCAACACAGACCTCGTCTATTGCCGCTTTATATTCCTGCCAGAGCATAACCAATCTTTCTTCTACTCCCGAAAGGGCCTGGCCCGACTGTGATTTACGAAACGTTAATAAAGCCGCAGCCAGATAACGTAAAGCAGGCAGAAAATCTTTATACCCATCATAAAGTTCTTTACTGTCTATACTCTTATTTTGCAAACGTGCATTACGGATTTCTGTGCGTATATCAGGAGGTTCTTCGCCGATAACTGCCGGCACACAATCGGAATTCCTATGAATAAGCCCTTTACTCATTATCCGGGTCAATCTATTATGCCGCGCCTCTCTAAACCGGTTAGACGGCTCTTTTACGCCAAATCCAAAAAGAGGAAAAGCAATATACTTAGCCTGCTGGCCTAAATCTCCGGCAACCGAAATATGTAAAGCCGAAAATCTTTTATATTCTTTGTGTAACAATAATTTTGAGGTGAGCCTTAAAGCTAAAAAACAGGCATGTGTAGACCGGCAAGGAAGAAATGCCGCCTCAACAAGCTCGCTATAATCGGCCCTATGCGGGCTCCGAATACCAAAATATTCCAATGCACGTTTAGCAGCATATATATCTTCTTTAGGAACATTAACCGACTGAACCTCAATCCCCCAGTCTGGTAAAAATTCTCCTTCTTCCTCCTCTTGCCTGCTGATTAACTCGAACTCTCTGTTCCAACACTGCCTTATCTCCTGCTCTGAACGTTCCCTATCTAAAAATAAATCGTAAGCTAATAGGCGTAAAGCTGATTTTGCTCCACCGGATAATTTTCGCCACCTGCCGGTATAAACTACCTCGTTAATTAAACTATCGGTTTCGTTAACAGTCCCAGCATCCAAAACTGCAAATTTCCAGATGTCGTGCAAACTACTGAAAATAAGTATGCTGATAAACTCTGCGGTTTCAGATTCATCATTTACCCGGCAAGAACCAGGAATCATCCTGCGCTGTTCTAAACTAAAAGATTCAAAATATCCTTCTTTAAAAACCAGCAACCCGCCACGAATCTCGATCATTTTTGCTAAAGCTTTCCACCGGCTCAAAACTTTTGTACGCAATTCGCGAAATTCATCTTTATTAGTTTCGGTAAAACAAGTCAGATAATCCAGGACAAAATATGGCAGTAAGATTTCACTTAACTGTAAAGATACCCCCTCTTTTTCAAATATCTCTTCACCCAGACTTTTTATTTCTCTATCCATTTTTTTTCGAAACCCTCCCGGCGATAGATAAAAGAAACTCCGGACATTAGCGTCTTTTTCTTTCTCGACATCAAAAGGGTCTTTACCTGTTTCTTTCTCAAACGTCCTGTAATCTGCTGCTTTAGCTGCGGCAAAAAGTAGATCCTGTTCTATCAATGCTCCCGGAGAATCATCCAGAGATATAGAAGTTAAACTAGACCCCCCGCGTATTTGATCAGGCAGAAGGCTGAATTCAATCTGAGTAATCCGGCTTTTCCATTCTTCCATAAGCCGCCTTCTATCTGCAGCGCCTCTATATGCGGTTAATAGATTTTGAGTAACTATCCCTACTCCACTACCAAGTATCTCTTTAACAAGCTGGAAATCTTCTTCGTTACCACCGCCTGCTAGGCTCTCACAAACCTTATCTTCGATAAACCCAAACCTTTCGGCAAACCCTAATACATTTTCTTCATCCAGATATTCAGCTAACCAATCAGGCATTACCAATAAACACATATGTACGGGTACAGACTTCCATTTATCTCTGCTTTTCTTTTCATCTGCAAGTATAACTTTAAGCATAGGCAGGAATAATTCTACATCCCGGGCCTTCGAAAGCTCAGCCGCAACCCCAAGCACCGATAAACTATTATCTTCTCCCCGGCATACTGCTTCTAATTTACTTAGCAGTATCCTTTTCGCTTTTTTACTGCCTGAATACCGCAGTGCTTTCAATGCAGCTATCCTCAAAGGCTCCCGGCTATCCTTGAGAAAAAGCGCGATTTTATCAAAATCCCTATCCTTTACCTCTTGACTGAAAACTGAATCCAGACAGCCTAAAGTTAACAAACAGGCTTGCGCTATATCCGTATCCTCCTGGCTAAGCCTGTTCAATAATACCTGCCGTAAATCTTCTTTATAATTCATCGCCATTCTAAAAACATTTGCACGTATACTCAGGGCTGTAAACTTATAAAACCCGACAGCTTCGTCTAAAGCTGCCTGTTTTTCTTCCGGAGTTTTCGCCTCTTCAATATCTTTTGAAAGTTCTTTTAACCTACGGCAGATATTTTCACTGATGTTAGGATTATCTCCTTCTTCATCAATAGATGCCAAATCCGGATTACCAGAAGAAATGATATCCGGGCCTATTCTAATCCTATAACCGGTTATCCTACCGTTCTTCCGCAAAACCTTTACTCTTTTTTCTGGATACGACCCCACAACTTCACGCGCTAATCTTTGGGCATCAGGTGTATTCCATATAGAGCCGGCTTTTTTAAACCGCATACTCCCTGCTCTAACCTCTTGTATACCTTCGGCTTCTAAAGCTGTAATAAGGTTCTTAAAGCAATATAACCCCAGCCCATTACGCCGGTATCTTCGGTTTACGTATATGCC
>CAZBZJ010000197.1:0-2643 GCA_964496355.1 uncultured Planctomycetia bacterium
GGCATCGAGATATTTAGTCTTGTAAGCCACCGTTTCCAAGGGCTCCTGCTGGGCAGCTTGAGCTTCCTTCTGCCGCATTTCAGCCAGTTCTTCTAAAGTTGTTACCAAAATAATATCTTCGCTTATCCACTCATACCCATATCCATAGGTCTTAACGATAACATCTAACGCTGTTTTCCAATCGACGCCTTTTAATTTTATACTCACCAATCCGGAAACATCCGGAGAAGTCACGATATTAATACCGCTTTTCTCAGCCAGGCTATCCAGTACAATCTGTATATCCACATCTTTAAAATTCAAAGATATATTATCCTTACATATACCTACCGCTGGAAATATAAATAAAGAAATTAAAACAAAAAGAAATAATTTACTCTTCATCTTTTTCCTCCATAGTTAAAACCGTCTTTTTCCCGTCTTTTACCACCACCACTTCCGACGGTTTGACCTTAGAAATTTTATAATTACCTATATAATCCCCTACACGAAAAGACTCGTTATTAATAACCGCTATCCGTCCTTCTGCGTCATCGCTATAAATAATGCCATTTAAAACAAGGTCTTCCTGTTTCCTTATAAGCCGTATATTAAGAACCCCATTTTTATCTATAAGGGGGCCGAAAGGATCCCTGCCCATATCTTCCGGATAAATAAACTTTTCATTTGCATAGCATAAAGCTAAACTCATTACACATAACGTAAATATTAATAATACCGGTATTCTGACAATTCTATTCATTTCTTTACTACTCCGCAAACAACCATTGAAACTTTCATGTCCGGATAATTTCCGGACAACTTCACATCTTCAAACCTCAACGAAAACTCTAATTTCTCTAACCGGTTTATAAACCTGCCTAAACTATGGTAACCTGTCGCAAAAGTTAAAGAAATCGGAATATAATAAAAATCGTCTTGTTTTTTTCCGCCGATATCCTTTAATCCTTGAGGACTTATAGTATTTAGCCTTAGCCCTATCTCTTTAGCTACCCGGTTAATTTCGGAAATAAGAAAGGAGGAATCGTCTTTAGAAAGAAAACGGGTTTGAGTATCCCTTAACTGATTTTGAAATCTTTCTTTATCTTTTAGTAATCCGGGCCTCGCTTTTAAATCTTGCTCAAATTTGCTCAATTTTTTACGCATTACCGAAACCTTTTTATTAGCATTATGTAATTGAGCTACCTGAGCAGTCAACACAAACAGGCAATCTGCCAAAATAAAAATAACCAACACTACGGCTAATATAACTAACTTGTTTCCTTTCATTTTAACTCCAGCATAAAAGAAAGAACCTGTTTATCTCCGGTTCTGCGCATTTCTTGTGCCTTAATGTTTATTTGTGAAAATCTTTGTGTAATATCGGAAGATTTTAAATAATCGACATATCTCTTCAAGGACAAAGGCGCCTCTTCTTTAAAATCTAAAGCTTTCCCGCGGACATTTAAAGCCTGGTTTGTAAAATCAATATTTTCAAACCATATATTGTTAGGTAGATTCTTATAGATTACATAAAGAACCTTAGAAAAGCTGACTGCTGGATTAGTAAGCTGATTAAGGCTGTTATATCCACTTTCCAGTTCCTTGACTTCTTCTTTTAGTTCAACTATTTTTTTATACTGGGGTTCTTTTTCTTTCCATTCGGCTTCAACTTTTTTTTGGCCGGCTACCGCAGTAATAGTTACAGATCCCAGAATTAAATTCAGCATCAATACTATTCCTGCTGCGATTACTAAATACGGCAAAAACGCGCCGACATAGTTCATTAAACTTATTTTTTTCTTATGTTCTGGAGGCAACAAATTTATATCGATCATCTTCTTCTAACTTCAGGCCTCAGACTTCCGGCATCAGACATCAGACTTGTGTTTAGAGCAACGAACTCAACGCTACTGAAAAGTTTCCCTCTACCTTACTTAATTCTTCCCGAATAGAATCCGGGCATGAAAAAAACTTCAATATATCAAAAGACAAGACTTCGATATCTAAAGCCGAATTCAATATTTTACCCATCTCGCCAAATCCCGTAAGGCCACCGGTTAAATAGATCTTATTAACTACCAGATTTTCTTTAGTTTCTAAATAATCTAAAGATAACTTAATTTCTTCCACCAGATCAGCCGATACTTCCGGCAGGAATTCCGGCTTAGTATTTTCACTTTTAGAAGCTAAATCTTCAAAGCTCTGAATCTCTACACCCAGGATATTCGACATTCGCTTGAAAATATCCCTGGCTCCTTTTCTGACTTCCCGCGAAAGGTACAGGTTATTTTTATGGACAATGCTTATCATAGAATAAGAAAACCCTAAATCCAGAATACCCACCGGGCTTTGGTTCTTCGGGAGAAACTTCAAATAAGCGTTTACCAATGCTACCGGACTTAAGGTAATTTTAGAAGGCACAAACCCGACCTCTTCGAAGGTTTTTATTTTCTCATCGACAATATCTTTCTTAACCACGCCAATCAACAAACGCACATTCTCCGAAACACGGTTATCTTCGACTATATCGAAGTCAAAATACACTTCTTCCTGAGAAAACGGTACATACCTGCTTAATTCATATCCTAATGACTCTCTGAGAGCCTTTTTATCCATACGGGGAAAATCTATAACTCTAACCAGCGTAGAGGCTCCGTCTAA
>CAZBZJ010000197.1:2653-2948 GCA_964496355.1 uncultured Planctomycetia bacterium
TTTTGCTTCCAAATACGGGAAAGTGCCCCGGAAAGGTTATCTTCGACTTTTTCGTATATGTAATCGTTGATGAAATAGGAGTCTTTTGATTTAGAAGCTGAAACAATCTTCAAGGCTGACGAACCCCAATCAATAACAACCTTCTTAGACTTTAATTTAGGAAGTTTAAGGTTAAGTTTCATTTCTCTTAAAGATAATTATCACAAATATATATAGTTGTGTCAATTGTTTTGGGGAAAATCAACAGGGGGCTTTCCAGAGCACCATGTAATTTTAGAATGCCAATTAGAATTTA
>CAZBZJ010000198.1:0-2947 GCA_964496355.1 uncultured Planctomycetia bacterium
ATCCGACAGTATCGGGGATATTAATCGTAGTCGCACCTTCTTTAATAGCAGCTTCGATAATACTGTATAAAAAGTCTCTGTCCGTGCGGGTAGCGTCTTCGGGAGAAAATTCAATATCCGGGCATTTGGCTCTGGCAAGATTTATATGCGTTCTTGCCAGCTTAAGGATATCTTCTTTTTCTTTTTTAAATTTATATTTAAGATGAATTTTGGATGTGGCTAAGAATACGTGGATCCGGGGTTTTTTAGCTTTTTTAACTGCTTTAGCTGCCTGTTCGATATCTTTCTTCGTACATCTGGCCAACCCGCAAACACTGCACCGTTTTATTTTTTTAGATATCCGGCTAACAGCGTCAAAATCGCCCTGGCTTGCCACGGGGAACCCTGCTTCAATAACGTCTACGCCAAGATTCTGAAGCTGAACGGCTATCTCCAGCTTTTGCGCCGCACTCAGAGATGCACCCGGAGCCTGTTCTCCATCCCTTAAAGTCGTATCAAAAACAATAACCTTATCCTTCATACATCCTACTCCCTACAACCCACATCCTACTAAACGTGCTGCCATCCTACTTTATCCACGGCATCATCTTTCTTAAAGTTTTACCCACTTTTTCTATCAAATGCTTTGATTCCTCTTTCTCCAAAGCTTTGAATACCGGCCTTTTAGCCTGATTTTCTAAAATCCATTCCCGGGCGAATTCTCCCGATTGAATCTCAGCTAATATTTTTTTCATTTCTTCTTTGGACTGCTGTGTAACAACCCTTTTGCCCCGGGTCAAATCACCATATTCGGCAGTATCCGAAACAATATTACGCATACCTCCTATACCCTTTGCATATAAAAGGTCGGTTATTAACTTTAACTCGTGCATACATTCAAAATAAGCTATCTCGGGCTGGTATCCGGCTTCAACCAGGGTTTCAAACCCTTTTTGAATCAATTTAGTAACCCCGCCGCATAACACAACCTGTTCGCCGAAAAGATCGGTTTCGGTCTCTTCCCTGAATGTAGTCTCTATTACTCCGGCTTTTGTGCCGCCTATTCCCCGTGCATAAGCCAGAGCAAGTTGTTTTGCTTTCTTAGTAGCATCCTGATAAACGGCTACTAAACAAGGTACACCCTGTCTATTCTCGAACATCGTCCTTACCAGCGTACCGGGGCCTTTAGGAGCAACCATATATACATCGATATCCTTAGGCGGTACTATCTGATGGAAATGTATATTGAACCCGTGTGAAAAACCTATGGCTTTACCCTTCTTTAAATGAGGTAAAATATGCTGATTGTAAACCCCAGGCTGTATTGTATCCTGCGTTAAAATATGAATAATATCTGCGTTTTTAGCGGCTTCCGATGCGGTAACAGGATTGAACCCTTCTTTCTTAGCTTGATTATAGTTAGGCGTGCCGGGAAGTTCTGCAACCAGGACTTTGACTTTAGAATCGCGCAGATTTAATGCCTGCGCCCTGCCTTGAGCGCCGTATCCAATAATAGCTACTGTCTTCTTTTTTAAAATATCTAATTTTGCGTCTTTATCATAATAAACCTTAGCCATCCTATCCTCCCTTTATTTGATTATAGCTATCTTTCCGGTTCTTACCAATTCTTTTATACTTATGCTGTTTAAATCCTTTAATATATTCTCTATCTGGTTATGGTTTCCGGCAAACTGGATAACTAAATAACTTTTCTTTTTTTCTAGAATATCGAAACTGTACTTTGCCTTAAGTCGTTTGATCTTTTTATCCCCTTTTGAATTATGGGATACTTTTACTAAGAGTAGTTCCCTATCTATGTAGTCTTTGCCGGTTAAATCCAAGACGGTAATGGTATCAACAAGTTTATGCAACTGTTTTTTTATCTGCTCTAAGATAATTTCGTCTTTTGCATTAACAACAATAGTCATACAGGATACAGTACGGTCCTGAGTTTCGCCCACCGCCAAAGAACTTATATTATACCCGCGCGCAGAAAATAGTGAAGCTACTCTTGCTAATACACCAAACTTATTCTCTACTAATGCTTGTATGGTATGTTTCATTTTCTCAGCCCCTCTTGCTTTTATCTTTAATATATTTTCCTATCAGCGTTAATCTGCGTAGATACCGTAATCTTATTGTAAAAGTATACTAATCTGCGTAAATCACATTTATGCCATACCGCCGATCATCCGGTTTATACTTTCACCGGCAGGAACCATAGGAAATACGTTCTCTTCTTTCTCTATACACACATCCAACAGAAACGGCCCGTTATGATTTAGGGCTTGTTTTATTGCTTTTTTAACATCTTTTGTTTCGGTTATCCTGGCAGCTTTTACTCCAAAACCTTTAGCTACCGTAACAAAATCGGGATTTTTCAACGGTGTACCGGAATATCTCCTCTTATAAAACAATTCCTGCCACTGCCGCACCATACCTAAATATTCGTTATTCAGGATCACGATTTTTACCGGGATAGTATAGGCAGCTACTGTAGCTAATTCCTGTATGTTCATCTGAATAGAACCGTCACCGGCTATATCAAATACCGGATGCTGAGGATTTCCAAACTGCGCACCGATACCTGCAGGAAAACCATAGCCCATTGTACCTAATCCGCCGGAAGATAAAAAATGCCGGGGTTTCAAAGACTTATAGAATTGAGCTGCCCACATCTGGTTCTGTCCGACTTCGGTAGCTATAATAGCTTCTCCTTTAGTCTGCTTATATATTTCTTCGACTACATACTGAGGTTTAATCTCACCCGAAGCAGACTCCTTTTTATAGGTTAAAGGATATTTTTCTTTACATTTTTTTATCTTTTTCAACCAGGCGTCAGTATCACATCTGCCTTTTATTTGTTTTAATATTTGTATCAATGTATTTTTAGCGTCTCCTACGATAGGAACATCTACTTTAACATTCTTACTTATTGAAGTAGGGTCTATATCGATATGCACAATTT
>CAZBZJ010000199.1:0-2944 GCA_964496355.1 uncultured Planctomycetia bacterium
AGGAGAATATTCTGATAGTCCTGGCTTGCACCGGTTGTCTTTTCCGGAAGGTAAGATAATAATCTTTTTATTTTAATAAAAAAAGAAATTATCAAACAAATCAATAAACCGAAGGTTTTGTCAACAAAACGTAATATATTGCGGTACCCCATTATAATTCCGAATAATAAAATAAGTGATAACGATTAATAAACCTATAAAATATGTTGCTAAAATATCAATATCCGGTAATTTCTCGTTTTTCTGTAACTGACGAAAAGATATACGACCCCAAGGATAGAGAAATAACCACGAATCCTAAAACAATACCCAGATGATATCCAATATTTTGAACATATCCTTCTGTCCATAAATTCCTGATTATCAAAAGGGCATGATAAACAGGGTTAGCCAATACCAAAGGATGAATAAATTCAGGCAGCGCCTCTATAGGATAATAAAAACAAGATATAAACCCCCATCCCCAGAAAAAATATTTAAAAATAAATACATAGTTTTCGTTAGTCAACCAAAAAGCTCCCTCAATAAAACTTATACCGATAATACCAAAATATATCAGCATAATAACCAAAATAATCAGCAGAAATTTAGCCCCTGAAACAGGTATCAAAACATAAATCGGTAAAATTAAAATTACGGATATGAAAACCAGCCTTACTAACTCCGATAAGCCTATGCCGAATATCAGGCTGAGTTTATTCACCGGAGATATAAATATCGCCTGAATCGTCCGCCAGAATTTCTCCTGCCTGAATTTCAGGCTAACCATATCAAATCCCATCAAAAAATAAAAATTCATCAATGCGCCCAAAGCTAAAAATATAATATAATTTTCCTTGGTTATATCCCCGATACCGGCAGAACCCCGGTAAAAAAAACCCGAATATACAATAAAAAATAAAGCCAATAATCTTATAGGCCTCAATAAAAGCTCCAGGAAATAATTGTATTTAAACCGAAAGTTGAGTTTTATTTCTTTTTGAGCAACTGCCAGAATCTGGCTAACAATCAACTTTAACCTCATAACAATTCTCCGGTAACCTGCATGAAGACCTGGCTTAAATTATCCAACCGCCTCCCCTGACAAACCGACTCTTTCAGATTATCAGGAGAACCTTCGGTAACCAGCTTACCTTTGTTTAAGATGCCTATCCTATCACATAGAAATTCGGCCTCTTGAGTATCATGCGTACATAATAATACAGTTTTATCTTCGGATTTTAGTTTAGATATTCTTTTTCTTATCTGAAGCGAACTCCGGGGGTCTAATCCGTTTGTTGGTTCATCCAGTAAAAGTATATCGGGATTATGAATTAAAGCTCTGGCTAAAGCGAGTTTTTTCTTCATGCCTTCTGAATAAATCTCAGTATAATCATCGATAAAATCTTTTAAATCTAAAAAATTTATCAGTTCTTCAATCCTTGCTTTATAATCATTTACGCCGTAAAGCTTACCAAAATATTCTAAATTATCGAATCCGGTTATCCGGTAATAAATCATCGTGCTGCCGAGCATAACTCCTACTTTACCTCTTGCTCTTTCTACAGGCTGCTTATTAATAGTAACCCTGCCGGAAGTAGGCTTGGTCAAACCGCACAATATTTTGATTATAGTGGTTTTACCAGCTCCGTTAGGTCCTAATAATCCATAAATCTCACCCTTTTCTATTCCTAAAGATAAATCTGTTAAAGCCTGTATATCTCTTTTTTTCGAAAGAAATAAATTAAATAAATTCTGTCCCTTCCTTTCAGTAAGTGTATATTTTTTATTAATTTTATCTAAATAAATCATTGTATTTGACTTTTATAATTTAATATCTAATTACCCTTAATATTTCCCAAATATAGTTTTGTAAACTCCTCTTCTATCTTTGCGGTTGTCTTATTTATATCAAATCGGTTTTCAACTTGCCTCTGAGCATTTCTGCCTAAAGTTCTTCGTTTTTCTTCATCTTTCAACAGTTGAGTAATCTTAGCTATTAACCCTTCTGGTACAGAATCAACTAAAAATCCTGTATTTTGATCCTCAATGATCTCACCTACTCCACCCAAATTCATCCCAATAATTGACTTACCGCTAGCCATAGCCTCAATTATATCCCTCCCAAATGGCTCCGGCTTAATAGACGGATGCACGATAATATCGGATACTCCTATTATATCGGGAATATCGTTTCTAAATCCTAAAAATAAAACCTTGCCTTCCAATTTCATTTCCTTTACCAAAGATTTACATTCGGCTTCGTAGTTATGTTCACCAAATAGAGCCCCGCCAACTATTAAGAATACCACTTCAGGGCACTGTTTTACAACCTGAGAAGCTGCAATGATGAATCCTTTCTGCCCCTTCCATGATTCTAATCTACCAACCATAGTTACTACTTTTTTATTATGCAGGTTAAATTCTTCTCTGACAGTTTGCCCGGAATTCTGAAGATTAAACCTGTTTATATCTACGCCATTATAGATTACTACTGCATTATTTTTGCCGGTTAATTTCATATAATTTTCTTTCACTGTCTCGGAAACACAAATTACCTTGTCAATACATTTACTGTAAAACTTTATAATTAAAAGCATATACCGCTTATAGAAGTCCATACTCAATATATCATGAAGAATCCAAACCTTCTTTGTACTGCCGCGCCTAATCAACCCGGAACCTAAAACAACACTTTTGACACTATTAAATACTACTATATCGGGCTTCTTTCGGCCTACAATTCTTTTTATTCTTATTTTTGCCGAACATAACTGAATTATTGCCCGTAAAACATTAAACCCCTTGTTCCTAACTTGCGGACTCCTCTTTATCTGTTTGAAGACTTTCGGTATTTTGACTGTCTTTATAGATATGCCCATATTATCTATTTCTTGCCTCAGCTTTCCTTCTTCGCCAAGACACACAACAATATCAAACTTTGATTTATCGATATGTATCAATA
>CAZBZJ010000200.1:0-2927 GCA_964496355.1 uncultured Planctomycetia bacterium
AGTTAAAGAAGCTAATATTGTTTCGTCCAGGATCAGGCTAAACGAAATCCGGAAAAAAGATTTACAAAAAGAAACTTTGTCGATGGACAGGAATATTTCGGCATATATTAATAGGCTCCGTGTTTTTAAGAAAGAGTTCAGGCGGTTTGTATCCGGGATTTCGTCCTCATTAGAAGCAAAAGAAAAAAATTTTTTATCGGCAGTAAATAAACACCTGGACAGGATGAGTGAAGATTTTACCGAATATAATATCGATTATTGGATAGAAGGCGGCAGCCTCGTAGTTACGGCCCGGCTGAACGGGCTCGTTGACGCTAATCTGGTAGTTGATACAGGTGCCGGCTTGGTTGTAATATCCAAAAGTATAGCTAAAGAATTAGGCGTGAATTTTGATGAAAGTAATTCTATGGATGTCAGGTTAGCAGACGGCAAGAAAGTCAAAGCATACCACGCTATTTTAGACACGGTTGCAGTATCCGATGCGGAAGTTAAGAATGTCGAGGCTGCTATTTTAGAAGAACGGATACCGCAAACTACCGACGGCCTTTTAGGGATGAGTTTTTTGAGTAATTTTATTATGAGGCTCAATACCAACGAAGAAGAGCTGATCTTAGAGAAATTTTCTCCCGCCGGCGGGTAGAATATATTAAAATACTACCTCGAATTAGTGCAGAGTTACTTCTATGGTCTGGTTATCCTGAGAAAAGATTTTTTTTGTTTGACGGAGAGAAAAACCGAACTTCTCGGCCTTATTTACAGGTATTGATCGGGAGTTGATTTTTATTTCGGTTATTCTATAATCAGGCCATTCTTTTTTATTTTCGTTTTTATAAATAACTTTAATTTCAGATTTATGAACTTGAAGTTTTAACGTTAATCGGCCGGCTGCGGTAAAGAGCCCTTTTGACAACTTAGGTTCAAGCGATAAAGACCCTTTATCGAATTTAAAGCCAAATATTTCAGTAACCATCAAATAAATCAGCCAGCTGGCAGAACCGGTTAAATAAAGATAGAGGCCTCTGCTTTCCCGGTTGAAATATTCCGGTAAACACGGCGGGGTTTGGCTTTTTTGTTTTGATGATAGGGCATACAGGGCATCGAGTATTTTAAACCCTTCTTTTACAAATCCTGTTTTATATAATCCGTAGGCAAAGAGTATATTCATATGCGAAAATACTGACCCGTTTTCTTTATCACCGTAGGAAAAGCCGAAAGCTCTTCCTAAGTCGAGTTTAAGTTCTTTAAAGTCTGTATTAAGCCTGAGAGCATTAGATTTTTTGAAGCGAAGGTATTTGTATGCCTGTTTGCATACAGATTCGATTTGTTTATAAGTTGCTACGCGGCTGATTACAGGAAACGTTTGGGACGGCAGCATTATACGTATTTTATTCTTAAATTTGCCTTCGACCCTGCGGGAATGGTTATCGTAATAACCGTTAAAAAAACCGGGTTTTTTAATCCATTCATTTTTACGCAAGCGTTTTTCCAGATGGTTCAACTTTCTTTCTAAGTCCAGTATAATATTTTTAATTTTGGCCTTCTTTTTTCTGCCGGATACAGAATGTTTAGTTTTTTCCATATATTCGGAAAACAGGTTGTATTTTTTTTGCGGAGACGAATAATTAATCTTTTTATTAAGAGTATCCATGAGCATAAAAAGCTCAAGCGTTACATTTACATATTTTTTGTTTTGGCTTTCAGCTATAGTTTTCAGTAAACAGATTAAGATTCTAAGGTTGTTAGCATACATAAACGTAAACGCCACACTCTCGCCTTTTTCAGGCGCCATATCCAAAGCATCATTCCAGTCGGCATTCTCTAGCCTTATATTATTTTTCGGCCCAACATTAAAGAATTGTACCAGAGTCTGAATCAATAGGTGGTCTAATATAGAACTTTTGAACACTTTTGATTGGCGGGTCTTTAAACGGAAATCCTGATTATTTTGGTTGAAATCTATATCTATCTGGCTGGCTCTTTTGAGTTGATGGTCTCTGAAAAAAGAAACCTGCTCAAATAGAATTTTATAGTCGCCGGTTCTCTGGATATACTCATTTAAAGTAAATAAAGGCCAGACTCCGTGATCAGTCCATACCCGTGATATCTTATCCCGGTCGGAAATAAACGTATTCTTGCCTGTTATTATGGTTGCGTTACTGCCGTCTATTCTGACACCTTCAATATTATGTATTAGCTCTTTCCTTAAAATTTCCGGTTCCGTTATTATGCTTGTTAATAAGTCTTGCCATAGGTCACGCCATCCCCTGCCGCCTTTTCCATAGTCGAAGTGGGGCAAGAAAGAACAACCGAAAAGTTTACGCAGAACCGGCTGTAAATGAACCCATCTTATCCAGAAATCATGGCCGGGATTAGTTGTATTTATATCTAATTTATTAAAAATACTGCACCAAGTATCCTTATTTACCTTTAAAGATTCAAATACTTTTTTAGCCGAATTAAACTTTTCGAAGGTAGGCGATACTTGATTTTGGCCGGTTATTCCCATTACCAGGAATATATCTATATATTTAGCTGCAGGTAATGTTTGAGGCCTGAATTTTAACCCGGCAACTGTTTCTTTACCCTGATGCGTTACCTTTTTTAACGGGGTTTCATTTAGTAAGACAGATTCCGGAAAAACCAGGTTACCTTGTGTTCCGCAGAAATCTTCTAAAGTCGAGAATGTACCCTGTAACTTTTTTTCTTGATTGGTAAAACCGTAAACAAAATAGGAAGTCAGGTTCTTTTTATGGCCACGTTCGTCAAAATGCATGGTGGGAGTAACAGATATACCGTTATTATTGACTTTAATCCTGTTTAAAAGAGATGTAACATGCCGGTGATTACGCAAATTATCCTCTGACCTGCAAAACAGGGGTATACTTGATATAGGCGTAAAAGTTTGTGTTTTTCTGCCCTGGTTAGTT
>CAZBZJ010000201.1:0-2905 GCA_964496355.1 uncultured Planctomycetia bacterium
CCGGCATGCCCAGATAAAGAGAATGTGTTCCCGGAAAACTTCCTAATCCCATCAAAGTAGCTGTAACCGGAGCCTGAGTTTTCTCGGCAAAATTCTGTAATTCTTCAGATGCGCCAGACCAAATTACTCCTCCGCCGGAAATTATCACCGGCCGTTTAGAACTCTTGATTAATTTAACTCCCTTTTTAATCTGGCCGGAACGGCCTTCGTAAACCGGTTTATAGCTTCGCATATTCAACTTCTTAGGATACCGGAACTCTGTATCCTGGTTCTGTATATCAACAGGTATATCAATTACCACAGGCCCCGGCCTTCCCGAAGAAGCCAGATAAAACGCTTCTTTTATTGTCCTGGCCAGGTCTTTTATATCTTTCACTAAATAATTATGTTTGGTTATCGAACGGGTAATACCCAATACATCTGCTTCCTGAAAAGCATCATTTCCGATTAAAGAAGTCTTCACCTGCCCTGTAATAACTACCATAGGAACCGAATCCATAAATGCAGTAGCTATACCGGTGGTCAGGTTAGTAGCTCCCGGGCCTGAAGTAGCAATACATACACCGGGTTTACCGGTAACCCTGGCATAACCGTCAGCTGCATGAGCTGCGGCTTGTTCGTGACGGGTCAAGATAAATTTTACTGAGGCATCGTACAGCCTGTCAAATATAGGTATCACGCTGCCGCCGGGATAACCAAAAATTATATCAACATTTTCCTTCTTTAAGCTTTCAATGAGAATCTGTGCACCTTTCATAATTAAACTCCTATAACAACCTTTAAAAACTTTATATATTTATTAAAACATTATTTATATGGTAATTTCTGCCGGAATAATCTCTTTATTATACCACTATATCTATCATACCGTAAGCCGCAACTCAATATTTATAAACCGCACCGGTAGCTGCATCAGTAACCATTTTTGAATACCTGTATAAATATCCCGACTTGACTTTTGCGGAAAGAAGTTTCATCCCTCTTTTTCGCTTATCAATCTCTCGCTTATCCAGAGCTACATCAATTTTACGTTTGGTAATATCGATAGTAATTTCATCACCGTTCTTTAAATAAGCTATTAATCCGCCTCTGGCAGCTTCCGGAGATATATGCCCTATACACGGGCCTCTGGTCCCGCCGGAAAACCTACCGTCGGTTATTAATGCAGTATGTTTATGTAACCCCATACCTACAATAGCAGATGTAGGCGCTAACATCTCTCTCATGCCGGGGCCTCCGGCCGGGCCTTCATACCTTATAACAACTACTTCTCCTTTTTTCACAGAGCCCGATATGATAGCTTTCATCGAATCTTCTTCGGAATTAAAGACTCTTGCTTTACCTGTGAATTTCATACTGTCATCATCTACAGCCGACTGTTTTACCACACATCCTTCGGCAGCTAAGTTGCCGTACAATACAGCAATGCCTCCTTGTTTATGGTAAGGTTTTGACAACGGCCTTATTACATCCGGATCGAACACCGCAGCAGTCTTAGCTATCTTTTTAATATTCTTACCGGATACGGTGATATTACTCTTCAGTCTATCCTGTAACCGGTTCAATACAGCCGGTATCCCGCCGGCAGTATCAAGGTCTTCCATAAAATATTCACCGCCCGGCCGCAGATTAGATATATGCGGCGTATCTTTAGATATCCGGTCAAAATCTTCCAAAGTCAGCTTTACTCCTGCCTGCTGAGCTATTGCCATAAGATGTAATACCGTATTAGTAGACCCCCCTAAAGCCATATCTACCCGCACAGCGTTCTCTAAAGACTTTTTGTTGACTATCTTACAAGCGGTCACATTCTTCTTAACCAACTCCAGGACTTTCTGCCCGGATTCATAAGCTATCCTTCTCTTGCGGCTCATTACAGCAGGCGTAGCCGCACAGAAAGGTAAAGATAACCCCATAGCTTCTATTAAACATGCCGTAGTATTTGCAGTATACATACCCTGACAAGACCCGCAACTCGGGCAGGCTTCTACTTCTAAAGTACGCCTTTCGGCTTCTGTAATCTGGCCTTTTTTAAACCGGCCTACAGCTTCGAAAGTATCGCGTACTAAAGACAGCCTTTTTTTACCGGCATGCCCTGCTAACATAGGCCCTGCCGTAACTACAACCGTAGGTATATCCACTCTTAAAGCACCCATTATCATACCAGGGTTTATCTTGTCACAATTTGTTAATAAGACTAACCCGTCTAAACTATGAGCAGAAACCTCCGTTTCGATAATATCGGCGATTAATTCCCGGGAAGGTAAAGAGTATTTCATCCCCTTATGGCCCATAGCTATACCGTCACATATACCCGGTACACCAAATATAAAAGGAGTCCCGCCGGCATTCTCTATGCCCCTTTCTATATACCGTTCTAAATCCCGCATGTTGGTATGTCCGGGGATAAGGTCTGTAAATGAAGAAGCTATGCCGATAAAGGGGCGGTTCATATGCGAAGCAGATATACCGGTACCGTATAGCAAAGCCCTATTAGGCATACGTTCTACGCCTTTTTTTGCTTTATCAGACCTCATTATCCTACCTCCCATAATTAGGATTAGGTGGTAAGGATTGTGGTAAGGATTGTGGTAAGAATTATGTGGTAAGGATTATGTGGTAAGGATTATGTGGTAAGTGATAATATCTTTACTTACCCCTTATCCCTAATCCCTAACTTCTAACCTCTTTATCCACTCCCTCTATGCCCTATGCCCTATGCCTTAATCCCTAATCCTTAATCCTTAATCCTTAATCCTTAATCCTAATCCTACGGTTAATCTACGTAGAAATTAATCAGCGCCTTCCAACTCTCCTAAATCTTTCAGCTTGCCGAAATCTTCTTTTTTCCTGCCAATCGGTACAGCCTTTACATACTTATCGACCAAAGGTTTTGTATCGCCTA
>CAZBZJ010000202.1:0-2882 GCA_964496355.1 uncultured Planctomycetia bacterium
GCTTGATACTGCGGCAGGGCGGCATTTTCGCTGCCGAGCGAGGCTCCGAACGCCGCGTGATTATATACTCCTCCTACTCTAACCGCATACTTCTGCAATATCCGCAAAGTCGGTATAGTCTTGCGGGTATCTAATATCCTGACATTATACCCTTTAACCAAATCAGCTATTTTTCTGGCGTTGGATGCTATCCCGCTTAACTGCATTAAAAAATTTAAGGCAACCCTTTCCGCTTTAAGAATAGAAACTGCCTTGCCCTTTACTACGGCTATATTCCCGGTATTTCTTACAAAATCACCGTCATTACATACAGCTCTAAAAGTAATCTTTTTATCTGTCTGTTTGAATACTTCTTTAGCTATATCTATACCGCATATAACCATATCTTCTTTAGCTATAATCTTTGCGGTGATATTAATATCAGGGTCAACAGCATAGAGCGAAGTAATATCAGCCTTTCCCACATCTTCTCTTATAGCCCGAATAACAATATCTTTTATCTTACTATCTAAAGCCATTTTATCTTCTCCAACCTTTCCTTTTCTTCTTTTACCCGTTCGACTTTTTCTTTAGCTTTCGCCACGACTCCGGCAGGCGCTTTATTTACAAAAGACGGGTTAGCTAACTTTTTCTTTTGAGCTTTGACGATATTTTCAATATTCCCGATTTTTCTACTAATCAGTTTTTGGTGGCTATCCAGGTTGTCAACCTTATTGCTATCGACCGAAATATTCAGGTTGCCGGAAGTAGTAGAGATATACCCTTTAGGAAAAGAATCTCTTATCTCTAACTCAGCCTGAGTTAGGAATTCTATCCATTCTTTATTATTACCCAAAACTTCGATATCATCCGGCAGCTGCAAAGACACTAATATTGCTGTTTTCTTTTTAAGCCCTAAATCCTTTTTAAAGCTTCTGATAGAAACAACCATCTGCTGCAATTTACCAAAGCTTCCCGCAGCTTCTTTGCCCCCGGCTATATGCGGAAATTCCGGCCAGGACGAAACCATTATGCTTGAATAAATATCTTTACCTTCTATTATCTGCCCTATTTCTTCTGTTATATACGGCAGTAATTTCAAAAAGCTTCGTAATACATACAAGAGAATTATTTCTTTCTCTTGATTTTTCTCTATCTTGCTGATTTCTACATACCAATCACAGAATTTATGCCAGAAAAATTCATAAAGCGATTTAACAGCTTCATCTATCTTAAAATCATTTAAATCACCTTCGACAGACTTGATTAAACAAGCCAATTCGTTCAATATCCACTTATCCGCCAGGCTTAAATCATTTATATCAAGATCCTCTATTCTCTGACCTCTGACTTCTGACTTCTGTACTCTGTGCTCTGTGCTCTGTGCTCTACTAATAACATACCTGGCCGCATTCCAAATCTTATTTGCAAAATTTCTTCCCAGTATAAATTTATCTTCTGATAAGTAAGCGTCACTGCCGGATGCAACTAAAAAGGTAAGAGAAAACCTTAACGCATCGGCGCCGAACTTATCGATAATCTTTAAAGGGTCAATAACGTTACCTAAAGACTTTGACATCTTTATACCCTTAATATCCCGGACTGTACCGTGAATATACACATCTTTAAAAGGAACCTGTCCGGTAAACTCTATACCGGCCATAATCATCCGGGCAACCCAGAAAAAAATAATCTCGGAAGCTGTAACTAAAACATCGGTGGGATAAAAATACTCCAAATCTTTCTTACCTTCGTCCATCATGCTTCGTCTATCTTCCTTCGTCTTAAAAGGCCATCCGAACGTAGCAAACGGCCACAACCAGGAAGAAAACCAGGTATCCAAAACATCCTTATCCTGCTCCAACTTATCACTGCCGCATTCAGGACACTTCGAAGGTATTTCTTTGGAGACAATAATGCCTTCCCTGGCCTTATTTATACAATCCTGGCAATACCATACCGGCAGCCTATGCCCCCACCATATCTGGCGTGAGATACACCAGTCTTCTATGTTTTCCATCCAGTTAAGATAAACCTTTTCCCACCTTTCCGGATAGAAATTTATCTTATTTTCTTTTACAGCCTCTGCCGCAGGTTTTGCTAACGGCCCCATCTTAACGAACCATTGTAAAGATAACCGCGGTTCTGCCATAGTACCACATCTATAACAATGCCCGGCATTCATCTTATAATCTGTTTCTTTTTGTAATAACCCTTGTTCTTTTAGTTTTTTTATTACTTCTTTTCTGCACTCAAACCTGCTCAACCCCTGGAACTGGCCGGCTTCTTTATTCATAACCGCCTTATCATCCATTATGTTAATAAAATCTAACCCGTGTTTCTTGCCCATTATAAAATCATTTTTATCATGAGCCGGCGTAACTTTTACAATCCCGGTGCCGAATTCCGGGTCTACAATATCATCTTCTATTACTTTAAGTTCTCTTTCCATTATTGGCAGCAATACTTTACACTTCTTTAACCCTTTATACCTCGTGTCTTTAGGGTTCACAGCTACCGCCGTATCGCCTAACATTGTCTCCGGCCTGGTCGTAGCCACTGTTATATACTCCTTCTCTGGCTTCTGACTTCTGGCTTCTGACTTCTGGCCTACAACAGGATACTTAATATAATACAGTTTACCGTCAATCTCTTTATAAGGGGCTTCTTCATTAGCTAAAGCAGTCTTACATCTAGGGCACCAGTTAATTATATAATTACCTCTATATATTAACCCCTTCTCATATAAACTCACAAACACCTCTTTTACCGCTTGCGAATAATCTTCATCCAGGGTAAACCTCTCTCTTCTCCAGTCACAACTGGCACCCAGCTTTTTAAGCTGTCCGATTATAGTCGAACCGTACTTTTCTTTCCACTCCCATAACCTTCTTGTAAACTCT
>CAZBZJ010000203.1:0-2855 GCA_964496355.1 uncultured Planctomycetia bacterium
TGTACGTCAAATCCAAATCCAACTGCCATTTTTTATGCCATTATGCGATACAGATGTATTCCCTGTTCCGTGGGGTGCAGGACGCCGGATGCAGGGTGTATGCAACTTAATATACCATAGATTAATTAATATAAAACTTATTTTTGCAGGGATTCTTTGTATTCTTTCTCCAGTTTCCATAGCCGGTATCGGTTATAGCCGGTTATCCTATA
Organism: uncultured Planctomycetia bacterium; assembly: GCA_964496355.1. Lineage (GTDB taxonomy): Bacteria > Omnitrophota > Gorgyraeia > Duberdicusellales > Duberdicusellaceae > CAZBZJ01. The sequence goes on from CAZBZJ010000203.1 coordinate 213, forward strand.
CAGGATATCTCTACGCATTAGATTAACCCAGAGAGGTTCTTCGATATTGAATTTACCGTATAGCCGCTTAACGGTTCGCGCTAAGAAATTATCCTCTTCGTTAGATCGCATTGTCATAAAATTAGGGTGTTTGATGACCGCTTTATTTATTAAATAAAATAAAGCTTGTTTGTTGATTTCTTTCGGTTGATAGAATACCGGAAATAACATATCTGTATCCGGGTTTATCTGGCTGTTTTCAATAGCGGCCTGGTGTATTGGTGCTCCGGGTAATATCCTTATTCCGCTGGTGAGAAAAACCAGATCTTTTTTAGGAATATTTTTTTCTATAAAATTCAGGGTTTCTTCAACAGTATCCGGGTTTTCTCCGGGGCCGCCAAATAAAAAATACCAGATTACCGGTATTTTAGTCGTTTTAAATAGGCTAATCGCCTGTTTGACTTCATTTAAGGAAAAGTTTTTACCCAGAGATTTTAGCATTCTTGATGAGCCGGTTTCGGGAGTACAAGAGAATTCTTTGAAATTAGCTTTTTCCATCAATTGGATTAATTCTGCAGTTACACTGCCGGGATTTATGCCCATTGTGTTGAAAGTAGTAGGTATCTTACGTTTTATAATCTCCTGACAGATGCTTTTGGCATAGTCAAGAGGAATGTTAAATGTTGAATCTACAAACTCTATCATCCGGGGATGGCAATGGCCGACTATATCTTCGATCTCCTCAGCTACTCTTTCCGGCTTGCGCAACCGGTATTGGGCGCCTTCTATTTTGTTATAAACGCAATAAGTGCATTTAAGGCTGCATCCGCGTTTAGTTTGAACCGGGACTGAACCATAATTATCCTGGTATCGTTTCCAGTCTATCCATTGGTATACTTTGGGCAAAGGTAAATCATCGAGATTAGAAATCCTGGCAGGCGGGTTTTGAATAATTTTTTGGCTATCCTGGCGATATATTAATCCGGGGACATTCGATAAACCGGATTTAACTGATAAAGCCTGGACTAGTTCAGTAATTCCTTTTTCGCCGTCACCGAATATAGCAAAGTCAGCATTAAGATATTCCAAAAAACGTTTGGGTATTATGTTTACGGCTGCACCGCCAATAACTATAGGCGAAGAGGTGTGTTTACGTATAGTATTTATTATGGTTTCTTTAACGGCGGGCACATAAGATTCAGGCTCCTGTTGGTCAGCATTATCTATATTGCGGATAGCTACCGCTATTAATTGAGGATTAAATTTCCTGACAGCTTGGGTTATATCAAAAGCAGGATTTTGAGAAAAAAGCAAATCCAGGAATTTTATCCGGTGTCCGGCAGACTTAAGACTTGATGCTATATAGCAGGCTCCTAATGGCGGCACCGGCCAGGGAAAGCGGTGTCTATTTGATGAAACTACCAGAATTTTCATAAGTGAGCTAACACAGGGTTTGTGATTCGCATTTTTCTGTTCTTATTTTCTGACGCATGATAGCGTCTTTAGTAATAGTTTGATTTGCTCTTATTATGTGTTCACGGAAACTTTTCCAGTCGCCGGTGAAAAAAATCCGGCGGCATAAGTTGCGGTATTCCCGTGGCGTGAATCCGGCTAATTGTCCAATGAGGGCATTGTCATCGGGGAGCATGGTGATAATATTTTTTGATTCCAGTTCTTTTACGATATCCTCGGTTTCAGTAACGAATTTTTTAAAGGGTTTTCTATCGACGGTATAAGGCAGAGGTTTCCAGTAACGGGGCGGGAAAAGAAGCTTTATTTTATATGTCGCATTATTTATCTTATAATTTTCCGGATTTTTAATTTTGAATCCGAATCTTTCAGGAGTTTTGCCCCATTGTGATGTGGGATAAAGACCCGGAAATTGTACTGGTACAGATCCGCATCCCGGGTTCTGAGAATATATTTCTTTCAACAAATTAAGGGTATTTTGTCTGGATTGTTTGGTTTCAGAAGGCGCGGGAAATATTATGCTTCCGACCGTAAATATACCTGCCTTAATCGATGATTTTAAAACCCTTCTTATCTTATCAGCAGTAGAGTGTTTATTCATAATTTCTGAAAGTATCCGGTCATCTCCGGATTCGATGCCAAAAAATATGGTATAACAGCCGGATCTTTTTAAGAGGGGAAAAATCTCTGGCTGAGTAGCACCGACATGAGCAAAAGTAGCATATACCACATCAATTTGTTTTTCGGTAAGTTTTAGTGCAATATCAGCTAGGGATTTACCGGGAGTCGATGATCCGGCATATCTAAATACGTGGATACCATATTCGTGTATGTAATACTCAATTTGACTGATTATTTTTTTTGTGCTTTTAAGGCGCCAGGATTTGCCGCTTTTTAACCCGTGGGGACAGAAATAGCATTGAAATGGACAACCTCTACTTTCATCGAATACAAGGATTTTTATCTTTTCATCATCTGCAGCCATTGCTGGATAGATATCCGGATTATATACAGGCGCGGGTAAATCGTCTAAATTAGCTACTCGTTCGGTTTTAGTTCGTTTAATCTTGCCGTTGGAAGGGAATATGAGATTGGGTATGTCTTCCAGCCGTTTTACCCCCATAACAAATTGCAATAAGCCGGTTATACTGACTTCGCCTTCACCAAATACCAGGGCATCAAATATACCGGTGA
>CAZBZJ010000204.1:0-2845 GCA_964496355.1 uncultured Planctomycetia bacterium
GCAACCTGTGATAAAAGGACATTTCTCGAAGGCAGTTTCGACAAAGCTTCAGCCTGTTCCTTATCCAGTTTTTTCTCGCTTATAAAACCGCCTTTAATATCGAAAGTTTCGTTCTGTTTAGCGAAATCGAACAATATCTTTGCTATCTCGACTGAATCATCGCAAGGATACACCAAGGCAGTCTGCCCGTTCACTAAATCGGCTACGTCTTTATCTATATTCTGAAACGCTTTTTTTATAAGGCGGTTCTTAGTAACTAAGACTTTAGCGTTTTTACCCGAAAGAGCTTTACGCAGCTCGTTAAACTTATCGGAAGAAAGGCCCTGGAAATTAACAAAATAGACCGAATCGGCCTTTTCGGCATTGCCCTGAACCGAACTTACCAGCTTTTTTCTATATAATTCTCCTATACGCATTACAATTGAAATTCTTTCGGGACTTTGACGTCCATACCCGGGCTCATCGTTGAAGACATATGAATCTGTTTTATATACCTTCCTTTTGCGGCTTTGGGCTTCGCCTGAATCAGCCCCTTTAAGAAGGCCCGGAAATTTTCTATCAACTGGCTTTCAGAAAACGATACTTTACCTATATTAACGTTAACATTGCCAAATTTATTCATTTTAAAGTCCAGTTTGCCCTCTTTAGCTTCTTTTACGGCACCGGAAATGTTATCGGTTACTGCCCCGGTTTTAGGCGAAGGCATTAATCCGCGCGGCCCTAAAATCCTTCCTAATTTTGACACCTCTTTCATCATTTGAGTAGAAGCAATACAATAATCAAAATCCAGCCATCCTTTAGAAACCTTATCGATAAATTCTTTTGTCCCGACAAAATCCGCTCCGGCTTCTTTTGCCTGAGCCTCTTTCTCCGGTTCACAGAAAACCAGCACTTTCTTCGTCTTACCGGTACCATGAGGTAATTTACTAAACCCGCGTACCATCTGATCGCTTTTTTTAGGGTCAACCCCTAACCTGATATTAACCTCTACGCTTTCGTCAAATTTAGCCTTCGGTAATTTTTTTAATATAGAGATCGACTCTTGCAGCGGATAAGATTTATCGGCCTCAACTAACTGAACCGCCTGATTATATCGTTTACTTCTATTAGCCATAAATTAAACAGTTTATGTCGTAACTATTCTACGCTTATCCCCATACTCCGGGCTGTACCCGCAATTATTTTCACTGCTTGTTCGATATTCTCGGTATTTAAATCCTGTATTTTTTGTTTGGCTATCTCCTGAACCTGTTTAAGAGTCACTTTTCCGATAGTCTCTTTACCAGCCGTACCAGAAGCTTTAGCTAAATTTGCCGCCCGCTTTAACAACACAGAAGCCGGAGGGCTTTTAATAATAAAATCAAATGTCCTGTCCGCATATACACTAATGACTACCGGTAAGATTAAACCTTCCTTATTCTTTGTCTTGTCATTAAACTGTTTACAGAACTGCATAATATTAACGCCGTGTTGTCCTAACGCCGGGCCTACAGGAGGCGCCGGATTAGCTGAACCGGCCGGGATTTGAAGTTTAATCGCTGCTTTTACCTTTTTCTTTTTCTTAGCCATAATAATAATATACGTTTAAATTTTTTCCACCTGCCAGAACTCTAACTCTACCGGAGTTGAGCGGCCGAATATAGAGACTGAAACTTTTATCTTGCCTTTGGGTATATTAATATCAGTTACCAGCCCGTTAAAATTTGCAAATGCACCCTCTACTATTCTTACACTCTCGCCTTTTTCAAATGCGACTTTCGGCAAAGGTTTAGCTTGAGTTTCTTCGGATTTTTTAAGTATCTTATCGACTTCTTCATCGGAAACTACGCTGGGTTGGCGTTTCGAGCCGATAAAAGAGGTAATACCGGGCGTTTTTTTAACAAACAGCCACAGAGTTTCATCCATCTCCATATGTAAAAGTATATAACCGGGAAAAAATTTCCTTTCTAAAACCCTCTTCTTTCCCTTGCGCACTTCGGAAACCTGTTCCTTGGGCACGATTATATCGTCGATAAGCTCACCGTAATTATTAGCTTCTATCTTAGCATCCAAATTAGCTTTTACTTTATCTTCGGCACCCGAAAGAGTATGGACAATATACCATTTTTTCATCTTTAACTGATCAATACTTTCAATACCCGGGCTAAGAGGATATCGGCCAGATAAATAAAGAGAGTCAAAAAAAATGTCCCTACTAAAACCACCTTAGTCGCATTTATTAATTCTGCCCGGCTAGACCACGATACTTTCTTTAGTTCGGCCCTTACTTCTTTTAAGAATTTAGGTATATTTTTAAAAAATCTCATCCGCTTTAAGTTGTAGCCACCAGGCGAGGCAGGAGTTGAACCTGCAACCCCCGGTTTTGGAGACCGGTGCTCTAGCCAGTTGAGCTACTCGCCTAAAATCATTTCGGCTTTGTCTCTTTATGAGCAATATACTTTCTACAAAATTTGCAGAATTTATTTATTGTTACTTTCCCGGGAGTATTACGGCGGTTCTTCGTAACAAAATAATTTTTTCTCTTACAATTTCCGCAAGCTAATGCAATTAGTTCTCGCATAATCAGTTAACATAAAAAATGTTAAAAATAAATTTAAGAGGGTTAAAACCCACCATTCCCACTTTTTAACAAAAAGGGTTTATTCTTTTTCTTAACTATATTGTCCAACAAGCCCACGACCGGAGTTGAACCGGTGACCACATCATTACCAATGATGTGCTCTTCCGCCTGAGCTACGTGGGCAACCAGAGATGTAGATACCTACCCCCCAGATGCACTTTTATGACAAGACCTTAATTTTATTTATAATACCTTGAATTGTCAAGCTTTTTTTTAAGATTTGGC
>CAZBZJ010000205.1:0-2637 GCA_964496355.1 uncultured Planctomycetia bacterium
TGAGAGAATATTATTCCGGCCGTTCTTTCTACGTTTTTCTTCATATTATCCGGGCATATATTCAAATTTTTAATAACCTCTGTAAATTTACGTAACATATATACGATTATCATTGTAGAATCAGGTAAGATAACCCGTTCACAGGAAGAATGAGAAATATCCCTTTCATGCCACAGATTAATGTTCTCAAACGACGCTTGTGTGTTAGCCCTTAAAAGCCTTGCCATACCGCACATACGTTCACATACAATAGGATTACGTTTATGCGGCATAGCTGACGAGCCTTTCTGGCCTTTATAGAAAGGTTCCTGGACTTCGGCCGTCTCGGTCTTTTGTAGATGCCTGATTTCGGTTGCAAACCGTTCGATAACACTGCCCAACATAGCAGTTAAATTTAAGTAATAAGCTATACGGTCACGCGACACTATCTGCGTAGATACCGGAGCATTTTTAATCCCGATTTTTTTACATACATATTTCTCTATTTTAGGGTCTAAATGTGCAAATGTACCTACAGCTCCGGAGACTTTCCCGCAACAGACAAAAGATTCGGATTCTTTCAAAAGTTTGCGGATTCTGGTTAATTCGTCATAGAATAAGGCAAACTTTAATCCAAAACTATAAATCTCGGAATGAACTCCGTGGGTACGCCCTACACATACTGTATCTTTATATTTAAGGGCTTTTTTTCTGGCTTCGTGAATTAAAGAATCCAAACTCTTCAGTATTTCTATATTTACATCTTTTATCTGCCAGGCTAAAGTTGTATCCAGCAAATCCGACGAAGTCATACCGAAATGGATATAGCGGGCATCTTTTCCCAGGCTCTTTGAAAGGTTAAGGACAAACGCGACTATATCATGGTGGGTTTTTTCTTCAATCTTCTTTATCGCGGGAACTCGTATCCGGGCTTTCTTACGTATATTCTTAGCGGCTGTTTTAGGTATTTTACCCGAATCGGCTAAAGCTTCGCATACCAAGATTTCAATTTCCAGAAACCTCCGGAATTTAGACTCCTCAGACCAGATTGTTTTTATGTCATTGGGCGCATATCTATCAATCATAACAACTATTTATACCAAAACCCCTCTATCTCGTCAAACATATTATATAGGGACGTCCTAAAAAGGGACACCCCATAGGCATATTAATCACTAATGTAGAGTGTCTCTTTTTAAGATGCCCTGTATACAATAAATAACATATAAATAAAAAGCGGCTTCTCTTTCTTAGGAGAAACCGCTTTTTTTATTGAAAGACCTGCCTAAGAATTACTTCTTATTTTCTTTAGGCTTCTTTTTTTTACCGGCCATCTTTACACCTCCTTTATATCAGCCCCTTTCTAAACCAGGGGCTAAGCTTTTTTATAGAGCTGACTGGCAAATAAATACACCTTGCCGAATATCAATATTCTGGGCTTTCTTCTTCAGGATAAACTTCTTCTGTATCCTCAGGATTTAAACCGGTATCATATTCATCACCATACTCCCACGATACATCATCAAAAATATATTCATAATCCATAACTTGCATACCCTGATCAGTCTGTTCGGTGAAAATCTTAACATTGTCGCCTTTTTCTAAATAAGCCCCATCTAAAAAATCCCGGGTAGTACCAATTTTTGTACCGCCTATAACAATGTAGCTGCCATCGTCTGCCACTTCTTCTATTACACCGGAAATTTCAGAAGTATCTGTAGCTTCTGTATACCCGCCAACGCTGGCAATAAAAAACCAAATAAACAAAACTCTCAAAAATTTATTCATGTTCACCCTCCTTAAACTCTGGCCCATCGATGTCGTAAGATTCTTCGTCTTCTTCGTCGTCCTGTCCCAGATAATCTTCTTCCAGCTCAATCGGGTCGAGACTCTTGATTCGTAAATCCGCCGAACAATTAGGGCAACTCACGGTATCACCAACTTCTAAATCCGTCTCTAATCCAAAATCTTCGCCGCAAGCCGGACATCTAACTTCTCGGTTCACAGGCACCTCCTTTTTATTTTGGGTAGCTTTACATAGAAAAAAGAGTGAGAATATACACTCGTCCTATTTTTTATTTTCCTGCTGTTCATTTTAAGTATTGATTTTTAACGGGAGAGATTTTTTCTGGAAAGTAACCCGATTAAGTACTCTGCAAAGCCTCCTTACGGCCTCACATTCTCCTTTCTCGTTTATGTAGATAGATAAATACACTTATTTTTAAAGCTTGTCAATCTAAATCTTGATTTTTTCTGCCTCGGGAAATAAGAGAAAAAAATCTGATTACGGCGATTATATAGGGATACCGTAGATTCTTGAAATAAAAAAAGCCCTGCAAATGTTTAATTTACAGGGCTATAATATTTGTCCTTCGACTCCCTTCGGTCGCTCAGGACATAATTCAGACATAATACTTGCGGGCACTTTGTGTGCCCGCAAGTATTGTCTTCATTATGGTTGCGGGGGCTAGATTTTTCAATGAGACTTACCCTTAACAACGTGAAAGGTTAGTCGAATTGAACCCCGAACCGTACTTGTTCTGGTTCGGGGGAACTAGCAGTGTAACGAAAAAAAAGCCCTGCAAATGTTTAATTTACAGGGCTTATGGTTGCGGGGGCTAGATTTTTCAATGAGACTTACCCTTAACAACGTGAAAG
>CAZBZJ010000205.1:2737-2812 GCA_964496355.1 uncultured Planctomycetia bacterium
GGGAACTAGCAGTGTAACGAAAAAAAAGCCCTGCAAATGTTTAATTTACAGGGCTATAATATTTGTCCTTCGACT
>CAZBZJ010000206.1:0-2742 GCA_964496355.1 uncultured Planctomycetia bacterium
CATCTTGGCGCTTTCATCTATTCCAAAGAAGAAGAAACTCCTGCTTTTAAGTTACGGCAATTACCCAAAAAAACCAAATATAGGCGATTAGACGAAATAATGACAACGCAGCAAAAAATATCATTTGATTTAAACAAAAAACTTGTCGAAAGAGAATTTGATGTTATTATAGACAGAACCGGCCGGCGGTCTTCGGCCGGCAGAGCGTATTTTCAGGCCTACGAGATAGATTCCGAAATTATTATAGATAAACAGCTTAAACCCGGCAAATTCTACAAAGTTAGAATTACCGACGCTTTTGAGTACGACCTTATAGGAAGAATTATATAACAAATAAATAGATTAAAGAAAAAATTATCAGCGTTAATCAGTTGTAAATCAGCGAAAATTAGCGTTACCAAAATGAATATATCCAACCAGCTTACAATCTTACGCATTATACTTGCGTTTCTATGTATGGGTTTCATCCTGAATTTCAGCCTTATTTCTTTATCAATCGGTTTTTTAGCATTTATTATTGCTTCAGTAACAGACTATCTGGACGGTTTCTTTGCCAGAAGAAACAATATTATCTCTGATTTAGGCAAAATCTTAGACCCTATAGCAGACAAAATCCTCATCATAGGGGTATTCTTAGCGTTCTTAGAAAAAGGTATTGTAAATTCCTGGCTGGTAATACTTATCATGATAAGAGAATTTCTAATCACCGGCTTAAGGATTTTTGCACTTAGACAAGGTAAGGTATTGGAAGCCCAATTCTTCGGAAAACACAAGACCGTAACTCAAATGGTTTCTATATTTCTTATCTTTATCCTGCTAATCATAGAGAAATCAGCTCCTTTAATGAATATTACACTTGACTGGTTTAAAGATTTTAGAAGCCAGGCTGTCTTCTTGACTATGGTCTGGGTAGCCATAATCACAATCCTTTCCGGAATTATATATCTATGGAAAAACAGAACCGTTATAAAAACTTTATAATTTTAAGCTTCTCGACAGTTTTCGGACTGGGATTTTTCCCAACTATACCTGGAACGGTCGGTTCTCTGGCTACTGTAGGAATATTCATACTTATACAAAATCGATGGCTGTTTGCTCTATTCTGTATAAGTGCAATAATAATCTCTTTATTCGTTTCCGGTAAATCTGAAAAGATTTTAGGCAAAAAAGACGCCAAGCAAATAGTGATCGACGAAGTCGCCGGCCAATCGGCAGCACTCCTGTTTATCCCTAAGGCTTTCGTATTTATATTTTTAAGCTTCTTTCTGTTCCGGCTTTTCGATATCTTTAAAATCTATCCGGCAAACCTGATTCAAAAACAGAAAGGCTCGATGGGTGTTTTAGGAGATGATCTGGTAGCAGGAATCTATACAAATATAATTATCCATACAATAATATTTTTATCAAAGATATTCTAAATATAATCGGTTAAATAAACCTCACATAACCTTTCATATACAGCCCCTTTAGAAGTAAGGATACTCTTAAAAAGAGTAATTTCTTTAACCATCCATTCCAGATTATTATTTTTCAAATAAGACAATATTTTTTCTAGCTTGTGTATATTCTTAGAGCTCTTTATTCTAGCTATGGTTATATGCGGATGGGGTTTTCGCTTTTCAGGCTCAGACCCAATCTTGGCTAAACTCTCATTCAAATAATTAATGATCCTCACAGGCGGCTCTTGCGGCTTTATACCAACCCATAAAACCCTGGGTTTACGTAAACTGGGAAACGCCCCGGTTTCAGATAAGGTAAGGCTGAAAGGCTGGGTTATAGAACTAATCTTTGAGATTATATCTTTTATTTCCGGTATACGTTCTTGCTCTACTTGTCCTAAAAACTTCAAGGTCACATGCAGATTTTGGTATTCTACCCACTTGGCGTGTAAGTTAAGAGGTTTAAACTGGCCCTGAATATTCAAAATTTCTTCTCGTATATTTTCCGGTAAAGGTATGGCTATAAAACAACGCATAATAATCAGACTTCAGACAACAGACCTCAGACATCAGACCTTAGCCCGTGAACCAGAGATTTTACTTCGTAAAATCACTGGTTCACCCCAGACTACAGACTTCAGGCCTGCCGTTTTATCTTGCTTTCAATATTTTACATACGAGTGATAATACTCGGGATACGGCTTTCCTTTTAATTGTTTTTCGTTTCCCTTTAAAAATAAACCGCTCTGCTATACTTTTATCTTTAGAAACTACCGATATATATACAGTTCCTGCCGGGTTTTTAACAGTCCCTCCCGAAGGGCCGGCGTATCCGGTTATTCCTACGCCTATATCGGCTTTGGCAAATTTGCGCACGTTCTCTGCCATCAACATAGCCACTTCTTCTGAAACCGCAGTATATTTATCGATAATCTTCTTGGGGATTTTGAGAAGTTTTTCTTTCTGTTCAGGACTATAGGCAACTATACCTAAAACAAAATATTCGCTGCTTCCGGAAACATCGGTAATAACAGAAGACAACAATCCGCCCGTACAAGACTCTGCTACAGCCAGCTTGAGCCCTTTTTCTCTTAACACTTTTCCAATATTCTTTGCAAGCGAATAAGCTTTATCTTCCACGAAAAAATTATCTCACAAATAGCAAAGTCTATCAACATATTCTAGCGCACGCACATTCCGTTGGATGTAGGAAGTAGGATGTAGGAAATTTACAAAATATTTTACGTCCTACGTCACAACCACATCCCACGTCCCACGTCCCACGGAACAAGGCTATACTTAC
>CAZBZJ010000207.1:0-2737 GCA_964496355.1 uncultured Planctomycetia bacterium
TGTAGAACCTACAATATACTTTCCTTTTTTTAAGAATTTAGTCATAAACGCAGGCTGGATATATATTATATGGACGGCTTTGGTGGTGTCGGCTACCTGCAATTCGGTGAATTTTACCGATGGGTTAGACGGCCTTGCTATAGGGAGTATAGTATTAGCCGGGTTTGTGTTTATGATATTCAGTTATATTGCCGGTAATGTGCAGGTTAGCGAGTATTTATTTTTCCCTTTTATAGAGGGAGCCGGAGAACTGACAATTATCTGCAGTTCGATTATTGGAGCAGGGCTGGGATTTTTATGGTTTAATGCACAGCCGGCCGAAGTCTTTATGGGTGATATCGGAGCTTCTTCATTAGGCGGGCTGTTAGGCGCAATAGCAATATTTACTAAGAAAGAAGTATGGTTACTTATTGCCGGCGGATTATTTGTGGTAGAAGCTGTTTCGGTTATTTTACAGATCGGGTCGGTTAAGTTATTCAAGAAAAAGCCTTTTAAAGCGGCTCCTTTACATCACCATCTGCAGTTGTCCGGATGGCCGGATTCCAAGGTTACTATCAGGTTATGGATAATCGCGTCGTTGTTCGCTGCGTTTGCTTTAGCCACGCTGAAGATAAGGTAAATTGCACTTTCGGCAACGTCCCCCTAAGGGAGACCCTACTGGTATAGAAGCATAGGGCATAGAGTAATTGAGGTTGAGGTTGATGTCGTAGATGAATAGGTTGGATAGAGATTATTTCGATAATTCGGTTAATATTGTAACCGTGGTAGGAGCGGGGATTTCAGGAGTGTCTGCAGCCAGGTTAGCAGCTGCGAAAGGTAAAAAAGTCAGAATTACCGATACCAGAGATAATATTAATGATGATTATAGAGAATCATTACAAGCAGTATCAGTTGATATACAGACAGGATGCCACTCGCGGGAATTTTTAAAAGGTTCTGACCTGGTTATATTAAGCCCGGGAGTTGATGCTGATGAGTTTGCCAGAACGTATCTGGCGGGATTAGACATACCTTATACCGGCGAAATTGAGTTTGCCTGGTGGTTCTGCAAAAGCAGAGATATCATAGCTGTTACCGGAACAAACGGCAAGACCACGGTAACTTACCTTACCGGGCAGATATTAAAAGAGTATACCGGTAGAGAAGTCCATGTTTTAGGTAATATCGGCAGTCCGTTTTCTGCAGCAGTTAAGGATATAGGAGAAGAAGATATTGTAGTTCTGGAGATAAGTTCTTTTCAGCTTCAGAGTATATCTACATTTTGTCCCAGAGTGGCATGTTTGTTAAATATCGGACAGGACCATTTAGACCGGCATTCAGATATACAGACTTATTTCGCGGCGAAGAAAAGGATTTTTGTTAATCAGGATAAAGATTGTTATGCGGTGTTTAGCGAAGGTTTATCCGGAGAATTAGCAAATATAAAAGCTCAGAGAATTAGCGTATCAGCGGATAATAATTTTGATTTCGTAAAAAAAATAGCCGGAATTTACGTTGCCGATGAGAGCAGTGTAGATGAATATTTAAAGAGGTTTAAAGGTTTACCGCACAGGCTGGAAAGTATAGCCGTTAAGGACGGCGTACATTTTATCAATGACTCTAAATCCACTAATGTACTTTCAACAATATATGCTCTAAAATCGATTAAAACTCCGGTTATCCTTATAGCCGGCGGCAGGGATAAAGGGCTGGATTATTCAAAAGTAAATTCTTATTTGAATAATGTAAAAACAGTAATATTAATCGGCGAGGCTAAAGATAAGATTAAAGAATCTATTGTAAACGGAGTTGAAGTTATTCAAAGCGTATCATTGCGAGATGCTGTAAGTACTGCGTTCGGTAAGGCGAATCCTGAAGATACGGTTTTGTTATCGCCTATGTGTTCAAGCTTTGACAGTTTTAAAAATTATAAAGAGAGGGGAGATGTTTTCCGACAGGCAGTTCATAAATTATGAAGCAAGGTTAGCTGCGTTACGCAGACGGATTTTATGTATAGTTATCGGTATGACTTTGATAGGATTGCTTTTGATCTATGATTCGTCTTCGGTATATGCTTTTCGTAATTTTTCGGATACCATGTATTTTTTTAAACGCCAGATGGTGTTTGTGGTAATCGGGATATTAGCTTTTATAGCCGTTTTGCATTTGAATCTGGATTTTTTTAAAAAATATTCCCGGGTTTTACTATTGTTTGGGATAGCGCTTTTAGTTATGGTGTTGATGTTCGGGGTTACTTCAGGCGGCGCTAAACGGTGGCTGAGGTTTGCAGTTTTCGGCTTTCAGCCTTCGGAAGTTATGAAGATAATATTTCTTATATACCTGGCTGATTATTTTTCCCGCAAGAAAACCCTGATGAAAGATTTTGTTAGAGGGGTTATGCCAGTATTGATAGTAACGGGGATTGTGGCCGGATTAATTTTTCTGGAGCCGGATTTTGGAAATGCAGTCTTCTTCGGGTTCATTCTCCTATTATTTCTTTTTGTTAGTAAAGTGCCTAAAAAATATCTGGGTTTACTTATTGGGGCGGGTTTAATAATTTTTGCCGTGCTTATTTTTTCGAGCCCCTACAGGACTGAAAGAGTCATTTCATATTTAAATCCCTGGCAAGATAGACAGGGTTCGGGGTTTCAATTAGTCCAATCTCAGATAGGAGTAGGATCCGGAGGTAAATTTGGAGTCGGTTTAGGCGAAAGTAGACAAAAACTTTTTTTTCTGCCGGCAGCCCATACGGATTTTA
>CAZBZJ010000208.1:0-2719 GCA_964496355.1 uncultured Planctomycetia bacterium
AATCCTTACCCCTTAATCCTTACCCCTTAATCCTTACCCCTTAATCCATACTTACCCCTTAATCCTTACCCCTTAATCCTTACCCCTTACCCCATAATCCCACTTAATTGGGATATGTCTCAATTAACCAATCAGCAAATGCGCGGCACTTGCCCTGAATAAGGATAATCCAGAAGCCTCTCTCCTCCGATAGCTGTCTTTACTACAACCTTTTTTGGGCTATCTTTATACACTTTGCCAATCACCGCGCTTTCTTTAAAACCTTCTCTTCTCAAAATATCGATAGCTGTATCTTTTTCTTTGCCTGAAATTATCATCACAAATTTACCTTCGTTGGCTAAGAACAACGGGTCATAACCTAATAATTCACATGCAGACTTTACCGGTTTCCGGACCGGCAACAGAGTCTCATCTATGATTAAGCCGGTATCTGTTAAATCTAAGGCTACTTCATTTAAAGCTACCCCTAGCCCTCCTCTAGTCAAATCTCTCATAAATTTTATACTCTTGCACTCAGATACCAGTTGCGCAATAACTCCGTTTAACGGCGCACAATCACTCTTTATATCCGCCTCCAAATTAAAAGCGCCTCTTGAAAGGAGTACGGCTATTTGGTGGTCGCCTAAAAAACCGTTGACTATGATCACATCCTCAGGTTCGATTAAATCTGTGCCCATCCTTTTCTGCATTATACCGATTCCAGAAGTATTGATAAAAATCTTATCAGCTTTGCCTTTTTCTACGACCTTAAAATCTCCGCAGGCTATCTGGACTCCGGCTTTATCCTTTGCTTCTTTTACAGACTGTATAATATTTTTAAAGTCTTTAATTAATAACCCATCTTCGAGAATAATACCTAAACTCAAAAATAAAGGCCGCGCACCCGAAACACTCAGGTCATTAACCGTACCATATACAGCCAATCTGCCTATATCCGAACCCTTGAAAAATACAGGATTGACTGTATAAGAATCGGTAGTAAAAGCAATTTCCCGGCCGGATAAAGATAAGACAGCGGAATCATCCAAGGGAGAGAGGAATTTATTCCCCAGCTGTTTTTTTATGATATCCTTAATAATATCCCGGCTTGCCCTAAATCCCGAACCATGCGATAGATTTATTCTCTCTTCCATAAGCAAATTCGCATAGAACATAGTGCATATAGTGCATAGAGTAATGATTCCTACACTATGCTCTGTGCTCTTTGTTTTGCACCTACGAAGTGCTTTTACGAAGTGCTTTTTTTAATGCAACATTTGAGTCCCGGACTCAAATGTTGCATTAAATCACTCGCCCATCGTCCCTCATCTATCGTCCCTCGAAACCGTCTGTTCTCTGTACCTACTTGTGCTCTGTGCTCTTTGCACTAGGCAACATGCTTCACCCCGTATTTATAATATGCCGCACACGCGCCTTCCGAAGAAACCATACAAGGCCCAACAGGATTCGCAGGCGTACAACCTCTACCAAACAGCCTGCAATCTTTAGGTAATGCCCTGCCCTTTATAACCTCTGCGCATCTGCATTCTTTATTGTCATCCTTTATCTCTACTTTTACGGGCGATATTTCTTCAATGTCCATACTTTTAAAGCTGTCTTTAAGGCATAACCCGCTATCCGGAATGATTCCCAATCCTCTCCAATTGACATCACGGCTTTGAAAGACTTCGTTAAGTTCATTTTGCGCATGTTCATTTCCGTTTTCTCTCACCACCCGTGTATACTGGTTCTTTATATCATTATCATTACTCCCTACCATGCCGAGAATAGAATTTATCGATTGTAATATATCTTCCGGGTCAAATCCGGATACCACTCCGCATATTTTATGCCCGGAAAAAACTTTTCGGTAAGGATTCACCCCTATAACCGCGCTTACATGGCCGGGTAAAATAAATCCGTCGATATTCAAATCCTTATCCTCTAAAAGGGCTTTTAAAGCCGGCGGCATAAGTTTGCACGAAGATAACAAAAATAAATTATCAGCCTTTTTAGAAAATCTCTCTTTAACTAATGCAGCTATTAAAGGAGCTGTCGTTTCAAATCCAATACCTAAAAATAATACCTTTTCTTGCGGATTATCTTTTGCAAACTTAATAGCCTCTAAAGGGCTATACACTATACTGACCCTATTCGAATCTTCTCTTTGTAAAGAAGAAGTGCTCCCCGGAACTCTTACCATATCACCAAAAGTAAATATATGGTAACCTTGTTTTAAATATATAACCGCTTTATCTATAAAATCTTTAGGAGTAACACAAACCGGACACCCCGGCCCGGATATCAAATTCAGGTTCTTAGCTAAAACTTTTCGCAACCCAGATTTTTGTATGGCAACTGTGTGGGTACCGCAGACTTCCATTATATTTACTCGCCGGCTAATATTTTCTGCGATCCTGTTAATCGTTTTAATCATGGCAAGTCTTCAATCATCTTGTGTGTCTTAAGAGCCTGGCTCTTATCGACTATTTCAATCGCAAACCCGGCATGAAGGATAACATAATCACCGACTCTTGCTTTAGGCGTAAACCTCAAATCCGCAGATTGGGTAACCCCGCCATATTCTACTTTAGCGCCGAATTCGCCGTATCTCTCAATTATTTTTACAGGTATCCCTAAACACATGATATTGTCCGATATCCTATATCCGAAGTCCTATGTCCTACGTCCAGACGGCGGCTATCCGCCTCGGACTTTAGACTATATCTACCATCTACCA
>CAZBZJ010000209.1:0-2710 GCA_964496355.1 uncultured Planctomycetia bacterium
AAGTTGTAAAGTTACATTTAAATCGGTTTTAAAAGTATCCAGATTCCGGTTGTTAATGCCGACAATATCCGGAGATATTTTAAGGGCTTCTCTTAATTCCTTTACCGTATGCACTTCGATTATTACTTCCATACCTAAATCTTTTGAGAGTTTGTAAAGCTTTGTAAGTTGTTCGGGTTTAAGGGCCTTAACTATCAACAGAACAGCATCAGCGCCTAAAGCCCGGGATTGATACAGTTGGGTTTCGTCAATTATAAAATCTTTCCTTAATACCGGTAAATCCGTATTTTCTTTAACTTCTTTCAAATATTTTAATTTTCCTAAAAAAAACTCCTCTTCGGTAACCACCGACACCGCACAAACCCCGGCTTTTTCGTATTCAGCAAGAATCTTCAGATGGTTAAAATCCTGCCTTAAGACACCAGCAGAAGGAGACGCCTGTTTTATCTCAGCTATTATCGATATACCGGATTTTGACCGGATTGCTTTTGTTAAAGAAACCGGATGCGGAGCCTTTTTTATTAAAGATATTATCTCTTTCTGAGTTTTTTTTAATATCTCGACTTTACGTTTCTTAGCTTCAATTATAAGAGAGATTGCCTTATGCATAATATCAACCTTTATCGGCACCCTGCATAAAGTTTCTTAATTCTTCTAATTTATTCATAGCCTTACGGTTCTGGATACATTCTTTCGCGATCTCAACCCCTTCTTTAAAATCCCCGGCTTTATTTAAGGCCACAAAACATACAGCGGCGTTTGCTAATACTATATCGAGTTTTGCCGAAGGCTCTGCCCTCAATACACTTAAAACCGATTCGATATTTTCTTGAACTCCTCCGCCGGTTATCTGGCCAAACGGTTTTTTAGTTAATCCGAAATCTTCCGGGCTTACTTTATAGGTGTTGATTTTCCCTTCTTTTAATTCCGAAACCTGGGTTTTTCCCGTAATACTCACCTCATCACATACATCCTCTCCCCATACAACAAAAGCCCTCACTATACCTAACTGCCTTAACACCTCGGCTATTTTCTCGGTAAGAGATTTGTCATATACCCCTAACACCTGATGCGAAGCACCGGCAGGATTAGTAAGAGGCCCTACTATATTAAAAATTGTCCTTATCCCCATCTCTTTACGTATCGAAGCTACATTGCGCATAGCAGGATGGTATAAAGGAGCATAGAGAAAACCAATACCGACCTTACGCACTGCTTTTTCTACCAGTTCGGGCGAAACGCTTATATTAATTCCTAAACCCTCGACTACATCCGCACTGCCACATACACCGGAGAACGAACGGTTTCCGTGTTTTGCTACCTTTATACCGGCCGCAGCTATTACAAAAGCCGTACAGGTGGATATATTAAAGGTTTTAGTTGTTTTACCGCCGGTTCCGCACGTATCAAGAATAGTCTCTTTATCGGCGTTTATATCTTCGCGGTCAATATCGACAATATTGTCGCGCACGTTCAGTTTTAAAGATTTATCACGCATAACTTCGGCTACTGCCCTAATCTCACCGGTAGTCTCTCCTTTCATCCGTAAAGCAGTTAAAAAAGCGGCAACCTGTGCCGGGGTGACTTTACCTTCTAATATCTCCAAGAACGTTTCTTTCGCTTCTTGATAAGACAGGCTTTGTTTTTCGGTTAATCTTATAATTGATTCTTTAATAGTCATGAATATCAGCTCCCCCTGCCTATATATGTAAAAAATTATCCAGAAGTAACTTGCCTTCTTTAGTCAAAATCGATTCAGGATGAAACTGGATACCGAAAGTCTTGGTTCTGCTCACCTGTATACCCATTATCTGATTATTATCGGTTTTAGCGCATACTTGTAGCCTATCAGGCAGAGTCTTGTTGTCAACAATTAATGAATGATACCGTGCAGCTATAAACGGATTAGATAACCCTCTAAAAATAAATCTGGCGTTATGGTAAATAATAGAAGTCTTTCCATGCATTATCTTATCGGCCCGGATTATCTTTGCGCCAAAAGCATACCCTATAGCCTGATGGCCTAAACACACTCCCAGTATAGGTATCTTATCATAAAATTCTTTTATTAAAGACACTGAAACTCCGGCTTTTTCCGGCCGGCCTGGCCCCGGAGAAATAATTATTTTATCAGGATTCAACTTTTTTATATCATCTATACCGGCCGCATCGTTGCGTCTGACTTCTATATCCGCACCCAATTCGCCTATATACTGATAAAGGTTATAAACGAAAGAATCATAGTTATCGATTAAAAGTATTTTCTGCATGTCCTATTCTTTACTTCGTTTGATTTTAGCACCCAGCCGCCGGAGTTTTTTGGTGAAATCCTCGTATCCCCTGTCTAAATGATATATCCTGTGTACGACAGTCTTACCGCTGGCAGCCAGCCCTGCAGCTACTAAAGAAGCCGAAGCCCTTAAATCCGAAGCCATAACCTCGGCCGGAGAAAATCTCCGGCCTCCTTCGATAACAGCCACCGGCCCGAAACGGGAGATCTTGGCTCCCATCCGGTTTAATTCAGGCACATGCATAAACCGGTCAGGATAAACTTTTTCAGTAATCGTGGAGATGCCGGCCCCTAGAGAAAGTAAAACCATAAACTGGGCCTGTAAATCTGTGGGGAACCCCGGAAACGGCAAAGTGGTTACATTTGCAGGTAAAATAGTTTTCCGCCTTTTTACATGAACCTTATTATTATTCGCATTCA
>CAZBZJ010000210.1:0-2686 GCA_964496355.1 uncultured Planctomycetia bacterium
AAACTTGCTGGCAGCGGTTACCTTTTTGAGTTATATGATGGGGATATTGGATTTCGATTGAAACCGCCCGGTTGCGATTGCCGAAAGAAGATATCAGCTATATTCTTGTCTAATTTTTCTAGCTGTTTCAACTAAATTTTGTAAGGCAGCTTTGGTTTCCGGCCAATCACGAGTTTTTAAACCACAGTCGGGATTTATCCAAAGATTCTCCTTAGATATTTTTCTTAATGACCGCTTGACAATATTTTTCATTTTTTCTACTGTTGGCACAACCGGAGAATGGATATCCCAGATACCCAAGCCTATCTGGCGTTTAAAATCAATATTTTCAAAATATCCAATAATATCGCCCCGGCTACGGGATGCTTCGATAGAAATTACATCAAAGTCCATTTGATTAATATAGCCGATTATTTCGCCAAATTCAGAATAACACATATGGGTATGTATTTGTGTGTTCGGATCTGTGTTGGTTGTTAAATTAAACGAGTTTACAGCCCATTTAAAATAGGCCGGCCAAGCTTTTTTCTTTATTGGAGCTTTTTCCCGAAATGCAGCCTCATCAACTTGAACAATTTTTATCCCGGCTTTTTCATAATCTTTGATTTCATCTTTAAGAGACAACCCGATTTGATAGGCAACGTCCGACATTGGAATATCTTCACGGCAAAAACTCCAAGCAATTATTGTTACCGCTCCGGTCAACATCCCTTTAACAGGTTTTTTGGTCTTTGTTTGCGCATAAACAATTTCATTAATAGTCATAGGCTTTGGGCGGCTAATATCACCAAAAATTATTGGTGGCCGATAGACACGCGTACCGTATGAAATAATCCAGCCAGCCTGTGTTGTCACGATGCCTTCTAGGTTTTGAGCAAAAAACTCAACCATGTCTGTACGTTCAAACTCCCCATGTACAAGCACATCCAACCCAAGATCTTTTTGAAACTTAATGAGTTTATCAATCTCTCTCTTAACGTATTGGTCATATGATTCTTTAGATATTTTACCTTTTTTAAATTTTGCTCTTTTCTTGCGTACCTCAGAAGTTTGAGGATAGCTCCCAATAGTTGTTGTAGGAAAAATAGGCAAACCTAATACTTGGTCATGGATTTCTCGGCGTTTATCTAAAGCAGCCGGTTTTATAAAATCTTCGTCTTTTAAAGATTTAACTCTATCTTGGACAACAGTATTTTTGCCATAAGAAAGGTTGCCGGATAAAGCTGAAAATTTTTGCCCTTCAAAACATTTAGCAACTAGTTTTATCTCATCAAGTTTTTCTTCGGCAAAAGACAGCCGGTTTTTTAACTCTGCATTTATGGCGTCTTCACTTTCCAAAGAAACCGGAAGGTGGAATAGCGGCCCCGCATTTGAAACAGCTAAATTCTTAACCTTACTACTTAACCTTTTTAACCGCGCTACGGATTGTCCAATATTATTGCGCCAGATATTTCTACCATCGATAAGGCCGGCTATTAGAGTTTTATCTTCAGGAAATCCCTTATCACAAATATATTCATAATTTTCTTTTCCCCTGATAAAATCCAACCCTATAGCTGAAACAGGAAATTTTATAAGGCTTTCTATCCAGTCAACTGAGTCATAATAAATAATTAAAGTAATTTTAGGTTTATGTTCAGATAAGGCATTATATCCTTCTTTAATAAGAGATATTTCCTCTTGGGTTAAATCTAAAACAAAAGCCGGTTCCTCAATCTGAATTTTATCTACTTTCTGCAAAAGCATTCTATAAACATCTATAAGTTTTAAAAATAAATCCTTAAATTTATCTTGCGGAATTCCTTTTGATAACTTTAAAAAGGTAAAAGGGCCGACTATTGAAGGGAAGCTACTTTTTTTATAGCGTAAAGCAAAATGGTCAAAATTTAATTTAAACTTAACTTCTTTGAATTCACTAAAATTTGTAATCAAATAGTGGTAATTTGTGTTAAACCATTTTGTCATTTCAAGGGCAGAACCGCCACGACAAAAAGAATAATAATCATTTAAACTTTTTGGAGAAAAAAGACCACAAAGGATAGCCGTATCCAGCATCAGATCATAAAGGGTTAATTCTCCATCAGGAGCTAAGTCTACTTTTGATTGATACCGCTCTATGTTTTCTTTTTGGATAGCATCCAACCCGCCAAAAAATTCGTCCCGTTGGATAGAACCTCTCCAAAAACCCTCAACAGTTTTTTTAAACTCTCTGTTTTTCCCCAACCTTGGGAAACCGTACGCATAAGTTCTCATAATTTTCTCCCTTCTCCCATTTTTTTTAAAAAAAATAGTTAATCCTCAAACAACTAACGCCGCTTATCTAAACTTTAGCCTCTCTCTTTATGCACTCTTGAATAGATAACAAACCGGATTTTTTTAAATAAGACTGAGTTTCTTCTAGATCATAATCGTCAAGTAAATCCTTATCAAAAGTAGTTCTAAACTGATACTCGATACCGCTATTTCTAACCAGATAAATACTTTTTTTTATGTCCGATATATTTACTTCGGCGGCGCAGATTTTACTGTATTTATCGAAAGGGCCCTTTATATCCATAGCTATATAATCAACTAGATTGCTCCCGATAGCTTCTTCTATGATTTCCGGGTTACTTCCGTTTGTATCAAGCTTAACCAAAAAATTCATCTTTTTTATTTTATCCATAAACGATAATAAGTTTTTTTG
>CAZBZJ010000211.1:0-2678 GCA_964496355.1 uncultured Planctomycetia bacterium
AACCTCCCAGATTGTATGAATATGGTCACGAAGCCTGTGCCGGGCGATAATAAAGGCCATTACAAATCCTATGGCAACGATCAGGTTATTCTTTGTCAGAAACAGGATTACAGTCCATAGGGCAAAAGCTAATGCAGAGTGTCCGGAAGGTAGCCCTCCCCGGAATGGTGTGCCGCGGTGGAGAAGGGCTTTCAGGCTAATTACTAAAAAAAAGACTAAAAGTAAAGCAATTAGAGTAATGTGCCAGGGTGATTGAACTAATTTATTCATGCCGGCTTCAATGTATCGTCCGAATTTATTATAGAATATTATATAGCCTATAATTACAGCGTTGAGCCCGGCAATAAATACCGCTCCTGCAGATATATCTTTAATAAACCGGACTTTTCTATGATATTTTTCCTCTATAAGGTCAGCGGTCATTTCGACGGCCGTATTTATCATTTCTAAGGCCAGTACCAGGGTTATTACGCACATTAATATTAGAAGTTCTATTTTATTAAGATTTAGATACACTCCTAATTCAAGTACCAGGATAGCTGAAAGAAAATGTATACGCATACTCCTTTGTGTACGTAGTACGTAGATGACTCCTTCCATTGCAGCATTTAAACTTTTCACGAATTTTGTTTTAGTCATACTAAAAATTATACCATCCTTTAAATCGGCTTCAAAGGTTTTGTTCGGCGAAGTCGGAGAAGTAATGCCAAGATTTATTCACAAATTAGCTAATGCGGCAAAACAAGCCGGACTTAAAATGTTGTATTAGCCTTGATGCTAAGCGGATAATTCTTGACATTAGTGCCGGCTATAACAGAGTAGAGCTTGTCAATTTTATGTGTTATAATTATATGCACTTAAAGGATTTGATGATATGAAGCACAAGCATTCTCCAACAGATAATATCGGGTTAGCTTTTTTTCTAAATTTCGTATTTACTCTTGTTGAGGTATTTGGCGGGTTTTTAACCAATAGTGTGGCCATCCTTTCTGATGCCTTACATGATTTAGGCGATTCTGTGTCTTTAGGTTTAGCTTTTTATTTTTCCCGGTTATCTCAGAGGAAGGGGACTTCGGTATTCACTTACGGTTTTAAACGATTTTCTTTAGTTTCAGCTATTGTTAATTGTCTGGTGCTTTTTGCCGGAGCATTTTATATTCTTTCTAAGGCAGTGCCCAGGTTATTTACCCCAGAAGAGCCGCATGCGCCCGGTATGCTGATATTTGCCATAGCCGGTATAGTTGTAAATGGAATAGCGGCTGTGAAATTACGCTGCGGAAAGACTATGAATGAAAGGGTGGTAACCTGGCATCTTTTCGAAGATGTTTTAGGGTGGGCTGCTGTACTCATTGTGAGTTTAGTTTTGTTAGTAAAAAACGTCTATATTCTTGATCCGTTACTTTCAATCCTCATAACTCTTTATGTATTATGGAATGTCGTCAAGAATTTTAAAAAGACGTTATGGCTTTTTCTCCAGGGCGTACCTGAATCTATAGATGTCGATTTTATTGAAAAAAACATTAAGGCTATAGAAGAAGCTTTGGATGTGCATGATACTCATATCTGGTCGTTAGACGGAGAGCACCACATTTTGACCACCCATATAGTTGTCCCGAAGGGCATTTCAAAAACTGATTTAGTCGCGCTTAAATGCCGGATTAAAGAGTTGCTGCATCAGGTGGAGATTGCGCACGCAACTTTAGAGTTTGAGTATGAAGATGAGCGTTGTCAGGTAAGGTAACGCAGATTTACACAGATTTATAACTGATTAGCGCAGATTAATAAAACAAAAAGAGGAGAAAGAGGGAAGAGGATAGTTTTAAGGGTATCTTTACCTACCCTCTATCGTTAACACAGGATCCATTTAATCTAATTAATATCTATTATCGCCGAAACCTGAGTTTCGTCTACCACCGAAATTACGTCCGCCGCCGCTGCCGCCGCCGAAATTATCTCTGCGAGGCTGCATTTTGCGGGCTTTGTTTACTTTTAATTTTCTTCCGTTGCAGTCTGCTTCATTTAACGCCTCGATTGCTTGCTGAGCCTGTTCTTCAGTCTCAAATTCCGCAAACCCAAAACCTTTAGACCTTCCAGAATATTTATCCGAAATGATTCTTACTTCGGTAGGGTTGAGGCCTTTTTCCTCGATGAATTTCTTTAAATCTTCAGTTGTTGTGTCATAATTTAAGTTCCCAATGTACAGTTTCTTTTGTTCTTCCATTCTCGTGTTCTCCTTTTCGAAATCTTTCAAGAAATCTCGGTTAACGTCTCCAGGTTTCCCTCTTGTTAGCCAGGCTTCCGAATATCTTAACGTCCGGATATTACCCGCTATTCTTCCTCTTTTCAATGAACGATATGTTGTTAAATTATAGCATATACCTAATCTTTGGCAAGCATTATTTAGTAGGCGTTCTAAAAAGGCACATTCTACCGGCAGATAGTTAAAAAGCAGGCTGTACCTTTGTAGGATGCCTACTAAGGTACATTCCACAAGCGCATAAGAGTAGCAGGTTTGGGGACGTCCTATTTGGGGACACCCTACTGTCGCATGGGCGGAGTTTATTATATACATTTGGGTTGCGATTATTTACGAAAGTTATATAATTAAATCTGTTAATCCCTTATTAATATTCGTCAATTTTTACCCCGTTAGAAAAAGCCACCGATTTCAATCGGTG
>CAZBZJ010000212.1:0-1441 GCA_964496355.1 uncultured Planctomycetia bacterium
AAACATAACGCCGGTAACAAAAACCGACAATAAACCGGTTTTCAATATATGCTTGTTTTTATAATGGCCGACCTCATGAGCAAGCACGGAAACAAGTTCAGGAATAGTGTGTTTTTCAATAAGATTGTCAAATAACGCAATCCGCCTGTACCGGCCAAACCCGGTAAAAAAAGCATTTGCCTTGGTACTTCTGCGTGAAGCATCTATCTTAAAAATACCTTTTAAAGAAAATTGCTGTGAGTCAGCATACTCCTCTATCTCTTTGCGCAGCTCTCCTTCTTCTAAAGGGACAAATTTATTAAACATAGGCAAGAAGGCTATCGGAGCAATAAAAGTTAAGAAAACTTGAAACAAACTTACGCCAATCCAGCAATAAACCCAAGCCGGTTCGCCGATTTCACCGAACAGCCATACTATAAAAGCAAAAACACCCGCACCAATAACAAATTCTAAAGTAAAAGCCTTTAATGTGTCAGTGATAAACGTCTTCGTAGTAGTACGGTTAAAACCATACCGTTCTTCGATAACAAAGGTATGGTATACAGAAAAAGGCAAATCAAACAAAACAAACAAAAATAAGAGCATCGCGAAAAACAATACGCCCGTTAAGACCTCCCCGAACCCGGCCTTTCGGGCAATAGTATCGGCCAGATTAAAACCTCCCATCAAAATAAAGGATAAAATCAGGCCGATAAAACATGTATCCTTAATAACTTTAAATTTCGTATTACACCGCAAATATCGTTGTAAAGTTGCATATTTCTCGTCGCTGCAGATATCCCGGAATTCTGCAGGAAGTTTTACCGAACTATGGCGTAAATTCAAATAACTGATTGACGTATCCAGCACATATTTGCTTATTATAATAAATATTATAAAGGCGAGATAGATATTCATTTCTGTTAGTTATCCGTATTTGATTCCGGTACCATTATTTGTTCTACCTGTTCTTCTATCCTGGATTCTATCCAATCAGGCAGCATCTTACGCAGGCTTTGCTTAAACTGTGACCGTTTCCATTGGAAGCTCATCTTTTCGGATGGCCCCGATAATTTAAAACCAAACGCAATAGATTCAGCATCCGCCTGTAAAGAAGCCAGCAGCCTCTTAAACGCCGGTGATTTTAACAATACATCATAAGGCATATCAATAGAAATATCGCCAGAGACTAAGTTGTTCGAATACAGCGAGAAAAATCCGCTTAAATCAAGCACGGAAGATTCGAAACGGATATCATTTAAATCCGTCCTTTCCTTATTAACAAAAAAATTCATGGCTGCATGATCAAATCTAATGCGGCGCATCTGCGGGACTTTAAAAAAGCCCGATAACCATTTAAAAAAAAGAAAATTGTCCGCCATACCGTTTGTTATGGAAAAATCTCCATAAAAGTGGGGTTCAGGATAACTTACGGCGTGAATCCGAGCCATACGATCACTAC
>CAZBZJ010000212.1:1451-2675 GCA_964496355.1 uncultured Planctomycetia bacterium
GGCCGTCGATATTCTTAAGATACTCAATTACACGGCTGAAATCACCAGCCCGTACTTCGTTTATATTGATATCGGCGGATATCCTGTAAGGAAAAGTAGAGATGTCGATAAAACCTTTGCCGGATAGCCGGCCGGAATATAAACTAGAACCGATAGTAAAATATTTCAATACAGGACTCGCAAGGTTAAACTCAACCATTAACCCGCCCAGCACCAGGCCTGATTCTTTATTATCGAAATAAATATCCAGGGTTAACTTATCAAATTCAGCCTTTGCCTCTTTTTTATTACAAAAACAGAAGCTGAACTCTTCAAAACGGGCGTCAATAGCTTTCGGGTAAGCCTCACCCGCAACGGCATCAGGCAAACTAAGCTTTATGTTGCCGGATAACCTTTCCCGGTCAGCAGCCGCGGATACACTAAATCCAACCTGTCCTGCGCCCAACTCATCTGCTTTAAGTAAAGTATCTGCATGAGAGAATAGATGTAAATTAAAATTTAACTCCGGCTGCAGGCCAATAGAGCCAGACGCAAAAAACGGCACATTATTGAAATTAAACTTCAGTTTTTCAATAGATAAGTTGGCCTCATTTGATTCGGCCTCCAGTTCTATATCGTAGAAATTTACAATCTGATCATTATAAACTTTGTCCGTCTCATAAATAACACGGCCGGTTTCAGTTCCGGCTCGGCCATTGTCAAAATCCGAAGGCCGGACATTCCGGCGAGCTTGCATAAACCCCTCTAAACTAAGCTTTCTGTGCCGTAAATCCCCCCATAAACGCAGCATAAAAAGGCCGCTTTTAAAATTCAGCCGTTCGAAGTAAAGAGTCTCGTTGCTTACTGCCCCTTTCGAATCATAAGCTATAGTAACGCCCCTCGGAAAATATCCGCAGTCAAAACAACTCATAGTAGGTTCGGCGCCCGGAAAAATAATATCCCCTTCCACCTCAAACTTATTAGGAGCAGAAAATTTACAAGTGCCATGAAGCCTTATCTTTCTTAAATAGCCGTTTGGTTCGGCCACTAAAATATTTACGTTGTTAAGCTGTAATCTTACTCCTTCTTCCTTAAATAAAGCATTCTCCGGAAAAACAAATTTAGAGTTTGACAGATGTGAAAAAAGCATCTCCTGGGTCGTCTTTACACTTAGCCGGCTTACTGCTATACCCTCTATTGCCGCCTCTCTGGCTGAGATAAACTTATCTATCGAAAAACTGGCAG
>CAZBZJ010000213.1:0-2664 GCA_964496355.1 uncultured Planctomycetia bacterium
GAATACAGGCTATATACGATATATTCTTATCGATCCTGGGTTCGCGGATCTGTAAGGTTACATTCTGTGAATCAAGGTATACTCTTCCGGAATCAAAACGTATATTTAATTTTTCGGCAACCTCGATGATTTTCGCGGTTTTTTGTATATCAATCTTTTCATTAAGCACTTTAAGGGTAACAGCCCGGTATATTGCGCCGGTATCTAAATAAACCGCATTCAGCCTCTCAGAAACCAATTTAGCTATTGTGCTTTTTCCGCTTCCGGCGGGCCCGTCGATTGCAATTACCATAAATATCCTGGCTGTTTTTAAATCGGGTCGTATAGCGTCTTATAAAATATCAAGTCAATCTTTGAAACTTGCCGTTTATCTTTTTTAGATATAAATCCAACTTTTTCTTATCCTTTGCCTTAAGAAGACGTAAAATTTCCTTTAAAACTTTTATATTCTTATTTGCGGCTTTAAGGACATATTTCTTATTGCTAAAAAATATATCAGCCCAAATACCTGCCTCTGAGGCACTAACCCTGGCCATATCCCGGAAAGAACCTCCCGCAAAAGATTTAGCGAATTCCGCCGGGACAGTCCCGGTCAGTGAAAAGCTCAAAACATGCGGCAGAGCAGAAGTAAAAGCTAAAATTCTATCATGCCTATCCGGCCGTAAAGCATGTACCCGCGCGCCCAGCCCCGACCAGAATCGTTTTATTTTTTTCATTTGCCGGGTGCCGTTTCCGTACGTAACTATACAAACGGCACCTTCAAATAAATCATCAACCGAAAATCTTATCCCCTTTTTCTCCGACCCGCACACCGGATGCGACCCGACAAACCTATCGGCAAGATATTTTCTGCCGTTTTTTACGATTTCGGATTTGGTACTGCCAACATCGGTAACCAGAGTGTTTTTTTCAAGTTTCTTAGAAAGCAGTTTTATATATTCTACTATAGCCGAAACCGGCGTAGCTAATATAATTAAATCAGCGCTTTTTATGGCTTTATCCAAGTCAGAAGTTGTCCGGTCGAAGATGCCTGTCTTTGCAATTCCCGCTGCCTTTTTACGGTTACGGGCAAGCCCCCACACATAAAAAGGTAAACGCCGGCGTCTTACCGACTTGGCAATACAACCGCCCATAAATCCAGTGCCGATTATAACTAATTTTTTCTTATCAGCCATTTAAAGCTATATAGTACGTCCGACTGCCTGAATTATACTCTTTAATTCTGTCATCATCTGCCCGAACTTTTCCGGTATTAATTGTTGCGGCCCGTCGGATAAAGCTTCCTCGGGTTTAGAATGGACCTCAATCAATAAACCGTCTACACCCGCGGCAACCGAAGCGTTTGCTAACGGAGAAACCAGGTTCCATTTTCCGGTAGCATGCGAGGGGTCTGCTATTACCGGCAGATGCGACAACCGTTTGATAACCGGTATTGCACTTACATCGAAGGTATTCCGGGTTTCAGTCTCAAAAGTGCGGATACCGCGTTCACATAATATAACATTAAAGTTTCCTTCCGATAGTATATATTCGGCGCTCATTAACAATTCTTTTATAGTTGCACTTAATCCGCGCTTTAATACAACCGGTTTGCGGGTCTGCCCGACTTCTTTCAAAAGGTTAAAATTCTGCATATTACGGGCGCCGATTTGTAATATATCTGTATACTTCGAAACTAATTCGACATCGCGGGTATCCATAACTTCGGTTATAGTAGCCAACCCGATTTGATTCGATACCTCCTGCAGGATTTTTAAACCTTCTTCGCCAAGCCCCTGAAAACTATAGGGCGAAGTCCGGGGTTTAAAAGCACCGCCTCTGAGTATCTTGGCTCCGGCTTGTTTGACAAATTCGGCTATACCGGTTAACTGTTCTCTATTTTCAATCGAACACGGCCCGGCAATAACAGTGATTTGTTCTCCCCCGAATTTTATGCCCGGCCGTATCTCGATTACTGAACTTTCCGGTTTAAAATTCCGGGAGACCAATTTATAAGGAGCTAAGACCGGCATTACCTTTTCAACGCCCGGGAAAACTTCTAAGGGTTCTATCCTGGCTCTTTCTTCGGGGCCGATTATCCCAATAATAGTACGTTCCGTACCTTTAGATATCATTGCTTGTAGCCCTAATTTTTCTATCCTTCCGACTACCTTTTCCATTTCTTCATCGGTAGCGCCCGGTTTCATTACGATAATCATTTAATTTGCCTCCTTTTTATATTAATTTGTATTCCGGAGCTTATCCTGCGGTTATATCCTTTAAGGCCCGGATAAATTTGTCGTTATCGGCTTTTTTACCGAAACTCACCCTGATAAACTTCTTTAAACCCCAGGGTGTCATATCCCGCACAATAATCCCTTTCTTCAAAAAAGCATTAAATGCATCTTTTGAAGAGCCTGCTTTTAGTTTTACCAGAATAAAATTAGTTGCGCTGGGAATATACTCCACATTCATTTTTTCCAGCTTAGAACAGATCCTGTCCTTTTCGCTCTTCAGGTATTCCACCGTTTCCATAATGTATTTTTTGTCGTTAAGTGCCGCAAACGCCGCAACCTGAGCCAGCTGATTTATATTAAAGGGCTCGCGTACTTTATTTAATGGTTCGATTAACTCTTTTTTTGCAATACCGTATCCTACACGCAGCCCGGCCAGGCTATAAGCTTT
>CAZBZJ010000214.1:0-2660 GCA_964496355.1 uncultured Planctomycetia bacterium
TGGGTATCTTTTCTAATTTGCCATCCTTCTCTATTTCCAGGTTAATAATAACATTCTCGGAATAATGATGCTGTTGAAGATATTTTAGGCCTTTTTCGTGAATCTTTATTATTCTTAAGAAATCTTTTCCATAAACTACCGCCGGAATATATTCTTGTTTTCTTAGCCGTTTGGATTCATCCGTGCCTAAATCTTCACGAGGTTCGGCTTTTATCTTTATTTCTTCCATAATTTATCCCTTACTTTTAATCGTCGAATAACGAGCTTATAGATTCTTCGTTATGTATGCGTTCTATAGCTTCGGCCAACAAAGAAGCTATACTGACTACTTTAATCTTAGAACTCTGTTTATCCTCGGACAGCGGTATACTATCGGTGATTATCATCTCTTCTATATCCGAATTTTCAAGCCTTTCGATTGCACCGCCGCATAAGACACCGTGACTAACTGCAGCATAAATATCTTTTGCCCCTTTTTCTCTAAGAGCCTTAGCAGCCTGCATCAACGAACTACCCGTTGCGACAATGTCATCAACCAATATAGCAGCTTTACCTTTAACTTCTCCTAATAAATGAACGGCTTCGGTAGATTCGGGGGTATCTCTACGTTTATCAACTATAGCTAAACCGGCTTTAAACCTTTTGGCATACGCCCTGGCCATTTTTATACCGCCTACATCCGGAGAAACTATAACCAGGTTATTACTGACTTTATCGGATTTCTGCATAAAGTATTCCACGAAATTGTTTACCGCATAAAGATGGTCTAACTGGATATCAAAAAAACCCTGAATCTGCCCTGCATGCAGGTCTACGGTTAAAATCCGGTTTGCCCCGGCTGAGGTTAACAAGTTTGCAGTAAGTTTAGCGGTTATAGGAACCCGCGGCTGGTCTTTTCTGTCTTGCCGGGCATACCCGAAATAAGGAATAACCGCGGTTATACGTTTAGCCGAAGCGCGCCTGAAAGCGTCCAACATAATTAAAAGCTCAAATAAATTATCATTTACCGGAGTACAAGTAGGCTGAACTAGAAAAACGTCTTTACCTCTTACATTCTCCTGGATTTTTACCCTGACTTCACCGTCGCAAAACCGGGAAACCAGCATATTCGATACTTTTCCGCCTAAATTATCAGCTATCTTTTCGGCCAACTCAGGGTTAGCATTCCCTGTAAATAAAGATATGCTATCTTCCATTCTTTCGCCTTCCTTATTTTTTGCTTTTCAACTTCTTTGCAGGCACACCTACAACTATATCTTTATCCTTTACCTTCCTTGTCACCACGCTACCGGCACCTGTTACGGAATCCTTACCTATCGTTACCGGCGCGACCAGAACCGAATTAGATCCTATAAAGGCTTTATCTTTAATGACAGTCCGGTTTTTATTCTTGCCGTCATAATTAGCTACTATAGTGCCTGCTCCTATATTAACGGATTTACCGACCTTAACATCTCCGAGATAACTTACGTGTTTTACTTTCGCGAAGCTATCTATTCGGCTCCTTACAAGTTCGGTAAAATTTCCTATCTCTGTATTGGGTTTTATGACCGTACCTTCTCTGATATGAGCGAACGGACCCACTGAACAGCAAGCACCAATTCTAACATTATTTTCTAAAAAGGTAAAGGGATAAATTACAGAATCTCTGCCAATATATGTTTCGGGGCTGAGAAAAGTGGTTTGAGGATCAATAATACTTATTCCTTTATCCAAAAGCCTGCCAATGAGATATAATCTGGTTAATCTGTCTGCCCGGATTAAATCTCTTCGGTTATTCACCGATATAAATATATCCTGAGTACCCATTTTATATATTTTAGGTTGAACCCCTTCTTTTACCAAGACCTCGATTATATCTGTAAGGTAATATTCTTTCTTCTTTTTATTTGGCTTTATTTTTTCAATCTTTCTATTTAAGATTTCTTTATTGAAAATATAAGTTCCGGTATTTACCTCTTTAATCGTCCTTTCCGATGCAGAAATATCGGTTTTCTCTTTGATCTTTAGAAGATTATCAGCTTTATCTCTTATAATCCTGCCTAAATTTCCGGGCGATTCCGAATCTTTAGTTAATACCGTACAAACACTCTTCCTGCTAAAATGGTAATTAATAAACTTTTTTAATATCTTCTCATCTAATATCATAGAATCGGCGCACATAACCAGAATATGCGAAGACTTTATTTGCGAAAGTGCACTCTGTAAAGCTTTAGCACTGCCATTTAATTTTTCCTGGTAAGAAAACTCTATAGCATTAAAATCTGCACGGACAGTTCTTGTTACTGAATCCTTCCCGAATCCTAAAACTACCATTTTCTGCTTGATAAGCCTGATTTTTCTAATAAGGCCCAACGAATAGTATATCAAAGGCTTACCGCACACTTCATGAAGGACTTTAGGCAGTTTAGATTTCATCCGTGTGCCTTTACCTGCGGCTAATACAACTGCGGTTATGGACGGTTTATTTTTTTTTACCATAATATCTGCGATTATCTTATATTAACTCTCCGCGCAATGCTCTATGCTATAGGCCTTCTACCCTTCGACTCGTTCGGCTTTTAGCCTCACTCGCTCAGGGTAATTTTTCTACACTACTTTTGGCTACTGGAAAAATCATTGCCCGACGGGCGTTAAATCAAACCATATTATATCAATAA
>CAZBZJ010000215.1:0-2639 GCA_964496355.1 uncultured Planctomycetia bacterium
GTAGTAGGTTTATCTAACACAGTCACCGGAGACACTCTTTCTACAACCGATAACCCGCTTATTTTAGAAGCTATTAAGTTTCCGGAACCGGTAGTTTCTATGAGCATCAAGCCGGAAAGCCGGTCTGACCAGGATAAACTGGCTAAAGCTTTGAATAAGCTTGCCGAAGAAGACCCGACTTTTGTTTATAAAATGGATTCCGAAACACACGAGATGGTATTAACCGGTATGGGGGAATTACATTTAGAGATTATAGCCGACAGGTTAAAGAATGAATTCAAGGTAAACGCACAGATCGGGACCCCGAAAGTAGCCTATCGGGAAACTATAAAAAAAGGAGTCTCTAACGAATATAAACTGGTCAAACAGACCGGCGGCCACGGACAATACGCGCATGTTATATTTGATGTTTCTCCTTCTGAACGCGGCAAAGGGTTTGATTTTACCGATAGCATTAAAGGCGGGGCTATTCCTAAGAACTATATTCCGGCAATTGAAAAAGGCTTAAAACAGGTCATAGAAAAGGGCGTACATGAAGGGTTTCCGGTAGTTGATGTCGAAGTGAACTTAAAAGACGGGTCGTTTCATGAGGTCGATTCCTCGGATTTAGCTTTCCGCACAGCATCGGTCAATTGTTTTAAAGAGGCTGTTAACAAAGCTAATCCTGTTTTGTTAGAGCCGTATATGTCTTTAGAGATATCTACGCCGGAAGAATATTTGAGCAGTATTGTGGGTAACCTTTCTTCATGCCGGGGCAGAGTCATTAATATTGATACTCAATCCGGCCAGAAGGTTATTACTGCACATGCACCCTTATCGGAACTTTTTGGGTACACTACTACTTTACGCTCTTTAAGTAAAGGCCGGGCTGTTTCTTCTATGGAGTTCCTTAAATACGAAGAGGTACCGGCTGATTTAGCAGAAAAGATAAGGCAGCAAAAGGCAGAAGAGAAAGGACAGGACAGTAAATAATTAAGAATAACGATAGCGTAAACTATTATTCGCAAATTAGCTAATGCGACAAAACAAGCCGGACCTAAAATGTCGCATTAGCTTGATGTTAAGCGAATAATTCTTGACATTACTAGAATAACTACTTTTTTGTAATTATTGTTTAAGTTTGGTATAATGTTTTTACCTTTAAATTCCTTATGGTAAGAAAACCTTTATTGCTTACGATTTATAGTGCTGCCAGTATGCAGCGCTGGAACGACCAGATAAGGCCGGCGGAGCTTACTGAACTCGATAAGCAGGCTCACAAGATGATTATAGCTTTCGTGCTGGCTAAATTGGAGAAAGACCAGGAACAAGTCAATTGGTTATCCATAATCGAATCGGGGTTATTTGAGTTCTTACAGCGGATTGTCCTGACAGATTTAAAACCTCCCTTATTTCATCGTATAAAAAAAGACCGGCAAAAATATCTCAGGCTGAATGAGTGGGTTTATAGCCGAATCGAGCCTATTATTTTGCCTCTGGGTAAAGAGTTTTGCTCAAAATTCAAACAATATTTGTTATCTGCAGAAAAAGATAAACACCGCCGGATTATAAGTGCGGCGCATTTTTACGCGACTAAATGGGAATTTGATATTATTGCCCGGGCTAATCCCCGCGGCCATCTGATTGAAGAGATTGAAAAGGATATCCATGCCAAACAGGAGCAGTATAACGATTTACAATCTATGCAAAAGTTGTTAAAAGACCGAAATCTTACCAACTTTGTAAATATCTGCGGGCAACTCAGGTTTCAGGTCAGATGGAGCCATTTACACCGGGTTCCTAAGACCTCGGTGTTAGGGCATATGCTGATAGTAGCTGTTTTCTCCTATCTTCTATCATTAGAGATCGGTTCGTCTGTTCAGCGCGGTGTGAATAATTATCTTACCGGCTTATTTCACGATCTACCCGAAGTTTTAACGCGTGATATTATCAATCCCGTAAAGCGGTCTATCGAAGGATTAAAGGATTTAATCAATGAATACGAGCGTGAAGAGATGGAAAAGAGGATTTATAAATTATTACCTCCTGATTGGCATGCTCAGATGCGCATGTATACCGAGAACGAATTTAGCAATATCATTAATCATGACGGTGAAGTTTTGCGCGACGGCGAAATGATCAAAGCGGCAGATGATCTAGCCGCTTTCATCGAGATACAACTAGCATTTAAAAACGGCATAAAAAGCGAATCTTTAGACCGGGCAAAATACGATTTATTAAGAAAGTATAAGCCTTTAACTATTTCCGGAATTAATTTTGGCCAGATCTATGCTGATTTCGATTGACCTTTATCCCTTAATTTTCTATAACCGGCCTTTACTACGCTTTGTAGGCGTCCTATAAAGGTACACCTATAAAAGGTTACCGAATCATTGAGCCAGTACAGGCGTCTCCATTTATCTACCGATTGAAACGTTTTCTTAAAACTACTATCCGTACTGACTTTCCTGCTGATTTATATGTTAGACTTATAGGGTATGAAAAGAATAATCTGCTTAATCTGTTTGACTTTAATTCTTTCAGGCCCCGCCGGCTTATCGGAATATGCAAGTCTTATCGGCCAACAGGTAGAACTCAGAGGGCCTGCTACCTGGAGGAAGATTGGCCTGGCTTTTGACCGCAAGACCTGTGATTATTTT
>CAZBZJ010000216.1:0-2634 GCA_964496355.1 uncultured Planctomycetia bacterium
CATACCAAAATTACCCCGTGTTACAAGAGCTTGTATCTCTACGAGTACAGGCCGTATGCCTTCTGAAATGCAACTTATACATCTTCCTGAAACCGAATCTGTATCTTGAGACAAAAATATCGATGAGGGGTTTTCTACTCCTAAAAGGCCGTTAGCGGTCATTTCAAAGACGCCGATTTCTCCAGCCGGGCCAAAACGGTTTTTCATAGTCCGTAATATACGGTAATTAGAATTTTTTTCTCCTTCAAAATAGATAACACAATCTACGATATGTTCTAAAACCTTAGGCCCGGCTATGTTTCCTTCTTTGGTTACATGGCCTACGATTATTAGGGTTTTACCGGTTTTTTTAGCAGTTTCGGTTAAGAGGTTTGCGGATTCTCTGACCTGGACAAGGCTGCCGCGCGAACTGCCTAAAGAAGCTATCCTGACGACTTGAATCGAATCGATTATAATTACCCGATAGTCTTTATTGAATAAATGAACAATGTTTTCTACGTCGTCTTCAGGCACCAGATACATATTTTTGTTAAGGCATCCTAAGCGTTTAGCTCTTACCCTTATCTGGTTTAAAGATTCTTCGGCGCTTATATACAGGATTTTATCTGATTTAGATATCGAAAAAGCCGCTTCTAATAAAAGAGTCGATTTACCTACGCCCGGTTCGCCTCCTATTAATACGACTTCACCGTTAATAAGCCCTCCCCCGAGTACCCGGTCAAATTCCGGGATATCCGTAGGCAATCTTTTAGCCATATTTTCGGTTAATTCGTTGATATTGTATATCCTGGCAGATTTATTTTTTTTAGGCCGTTTAGTTTCTTTCTGTTCTTGAACAAAAGATTCCCACAGCCCGCATTCCGGGCACTTGCCCAGCCATTTTAACGTTTTATATCCGCAATTACTGCATATATACATATTTTCTTTTTTGGTGAAACTTCGTTGAAGAATCCTGAACCCTAAACCCTTTAACTTTGTTAGGGTTTAGAGTTTAGGGTTTAGAGTTTGCCGTGCTATTTACCTAATTTCTTCTTTGGGTACATACAGCAGTTTCCAGGGATGTTTTTTTAAATCCGCGATAAATTCTTCAAGCTGCCTGTGTAAAGAATCTTCATAGATAAGCTTGCCAACTGTCCCCTTTTTATTTTTCAGGCTGTCTATAAATTCATTCAGTTCTGTCGATGTCTTTGCCAGGTTTCCGATAGATTCCTTAAAATCCTCAGCTGTTTTTTTATCGCCGACTATATCCTCGATCGAACCGAGCACCTGATTTAATTTGTTCAGGACCATCTGGACAAATTCGCTTATTTTGAACATAGGAACAGAATCATTTCCGACAATTACATCGTCCTCTTTTAAATATTCCGAAGAATCTTCGGCCGGTATGATTTCCAGGTATTTTTCACCTAGTAGCCCTAAACTGTTCACGAATGCTTTTGAGCCTACCGGGATTTTTATTTCGTTCTTTATCCAGGCATAAACTTCTATTTTGGTTTTACTGTGTTCGCTTACAATTTTGGTTTTTTTGATTTCGCCGGCTTCTATGCCCGATACCCTGACAGGGGCTGCCGGCTTTATGCCGTTACCGTATCCGAATTGCACCTTAATGATATATCCAGGGTTGAAAACTTTAAAATCTTTTATTGAAAATATGCCTATTATAAGTACCGTTAACGCTCCGACTACAAAAGCACCTAATTTTAGTTCATTTATCTTCATATCTATGCCTCCGTATTTCTAATTTCTGTTCTCTGTACTCTGTTCTCAGTACTTTATGTTTACCCCGTTAGAGAACAGGGTTCTCTAACGGGGGTTACACTTGCGTCTCTCCTATCGGCCCTGAAACATTACCCTCGATAAACTGCCGGACCCGGTTATCATTCGACTGTTTTATCTCTTCGGGAGTCCCGGTAAAAACAATTTTACCGCCGAGCAGCATGGAAACGAAATCCGCGATTTTATAAACGCTGGTCAAATCATGGGTAACAATTACAGAGGTAACTTTTAACCTGTCATGTAATCGTTTGATTAATGAGTTTATCATATCAGCGCCTATCGGGTCAATACCGGTTGTAGGTTCGTCATACAAAAGAATAGCCGGATTAAGGCATAAAGCTCTGGCAATAGCGACTCTTTTTTTCATTCCCCCGCTTAATTCCTGGGGGTATTTATCTCCAATATCATGTAAACCTACCATGCCCAGCAGTCCTTCAACTCTTTCCCGGATGTTTTGCTTTGGCAGCCCGGAATTCTCATAAAGAAGAAATCCGACATTTTCTTCTACAGTAAGCGAGTCAAATAGAGCCGCATCCTGAAAAACCATACCGAATTGCAACCGGATTGTAGATAGTTCTTTTTCTGAAAGGCTGGTTATCTGGATGTTGTCGGCAAAAATCTTCCCGTTATCCGGCTTAAGTATGCCGATAATATGCTTTAATAATACGCTTTTACCGCATCCGGAACGGCCGATTATAGCATGAGTCTTTCCGTTGCAGATTTGCAGATCTATGCCATTAAGTACTTTTAGGCCGTTAAAACTCTTATGTAAATTCTCTATCTTTATCATAATAGTTAGACTACAGACCGTAGACCACAGACCATAGACCTGAATAGGGTATAGCTATACATTAACAA
>CAZBZJ010000217.1:0-2557 GCA_964496355.1 uncultured Planctomycetia bacterium
GGATAGGGATGGAATAAGCTTTGCGGTAACCGAAGGTAAAAAAGTGGTGGCATCGACCTTTTTGTCGATGGCTTCTTTTGAAGAAGAAGCTGCGCTGGAGCAAACAGATTTTCAGATTAAGATTGAAGCGCTTTTAAAGAGAGGATTAAGAGAATTACGCACCGAGATTGACCAGGCGCATATCGGTATAAGCGATAAGAATATTTTTTACCGTTATGTAGAGCTGCCTTTAATGAAACGGAAAGAATTAAGGCTGGCTTTGCCGTTAGAAATAGAAAAATATATTCCGTTTAAAGTAGAAGATACATTCTGGGATTATAATGACCAGTACGATAACAGGC
Source organism: uncultured Planctomycetia bacterium (assembly GCA_964496355.1). Classification (GTDB taxonomy): domain Bacteria; phylum Omnitrophota; class Gorgyraeia; order Duberdicusellales; family Duberdicusellaceae; genus CAZBZJ01. The sequence continues at coordinate 342 of CAZBZJ010000217.1, forward strand.
AAAAGAAAGTAAAGGTTGCATTTTTAGGCGTTAAGAAGAAATTCGTCGAAGAGATAAAAACAATCTTTGATAACGTCGGTATTAAGATAAATTCGATAGAAAGCGGCTCTTTATCTACCGTAGGTTCTTTAATATCTTTAAACAAGATTTCCAAAAGAGAAAACAACTATGCAGTTTTTATCCTTTCCGGCCAAGATGGAGAAATTACCATATTTTCTGAAGGTTTCCCATATTTCAGCCGTTATACCAAACTTCCACTCGATGCTAACTCCAATCTTGATTTATCCCGGCTGATAGATGAGATAAGGCTTACTCTTGATTATTATAGGCGCGAGTCAGGAAGTAAAGCCTTAGATAAGCTGTACATTATCGGCAAGAAAGACCGGTCGGATATATATTCTTCGGTTTCCGGCGAATTAGATTTAGCCGTTGAGACGATTATAGTAGAAGAAAATTTTGAAAAAAAGCTGGCTACTATACAGGAATTAAAAGCCTTTTCCGCAGGGTTAGGCGCGGTTAAGCCTAAATTGCTGAATCTGGATTTATTAGCCGAGAAAGAGAAACCTAAGCCGGTTTCGATGAAATTCGCTTTTAAAGCCGAAGATATTCCAGAAGTACCTTGGGATTTTAGGCCGGCAATTATTGCGGGAGCTGTAGGATTAGTCGGATTGGGCGTGATATTGTTTATAGGTACTCGAATGGAGACCGATAAGACCATTGAGAAGGGGATGAAGGCCAGGGCCGTAGCAGGTGTGTTTAATGAAGATATCAAAGCATTCAAAAAGCGGGATATGACCCTTGATAGTTTACAGAAAAAGAAAGAGGCTTTAGATAAGTTTTACCGGGATTTAGCCAGGCATATAAATATCGATAAAAAAACCGGCCTTATTGTCAGTACGATGAACGGAAAAGTAACCGACGGCATGTGGTTTGATAAAATTGATTTTAAAAGAAAAGACAATTTTAAAGAATATGAAATACTCCTTCAGGGGTATATATACCTGGATAGTATACAGAGAGAGTCCGAAAGCCTCAATAGCTATATACGAAGCCTTAAAGAGTCGGATTTTTTCAATTCTCAGGATATGGCTGTGAACTTGGTAACGGTAAAACAGCAACGGATTAAAAAATACGGCGAAGAATATAGAGTGACTGCTTTTACTCTGGAGATAGAATAATGTTAGATAAACTTATACGGAGATATAAGAACGCCCTTCTTTTTTTGACGGTAATAGTATTGATGTTTTTATTGTTAAGGGGCTTTTATTCGTTTTATCAATCAAGGGTAGAATCTTTGAATAAAGATATTTCTGATTTGGCAAAGATGAAAACGGTGGCGGTGAAGCTTCAAGACCAGGAGATAAAAGTTAAAGACATAAAATCAAAATATTTTTTTCAGGATTCTTTTTCGCTCATTTCAATGTTACATAGATATGCCGGAATCACTGATGTAGAGATAGTATCGGTTACCCCGTCGGCCGGCCGGCCCTTAGGTGAGAGTAACAGGCTTTCTTCGACTGTTTTAGACCTCACTCTTGAAGCCGGCATGTTTAAACGCCTGACAGATTTTTTACGTAGCCTTGATAACGAAGAAAAGAAGATAATTATTTCAAGCATGCAGATTCAGGGTAACGATAAAACAATAAGAGTTAATATGAAAATAGTCGGATTAGTTTCTAAACCATTATGAGGTATATAGTTATAAGTTGTTTGTGTATGTATGTGTTTTTAGGCGTTAATGCCGGGTTTGGACAGGTAGAGAATCCTTTTGCCGATAAATTACCGCGGCCGGTAAAATCCGAAGGAGAAAAAGTTTCGCCTGAAGCTATTGACACGAGTGCTTTGGAAAAACTAAAGCTGGAAGGGCTTTTCTGGGATACTCCTATGCCCCAGGTTATAATCGATAGCCAGGTTTATAAAGAAGATGACGTGCTTAAAACCGCAGACGCTAAGATAATTAAAATCGAGAAAGATTTTGTTACACTTATCTATAAGGGAAGAGTATTTTTATTGTCTCCGGAAAGAGGATTGATAGGCCAAGCTGAGGGGAGGTAAACAATGAGGAATATTAGATTATTTTTTTCTATCTTAACCGGTATATTTATTCTGGGACTGTTTTGTTCTTCCGGGAGTGCGAGTTATAATTATGACGATAATGTTTATGGAGATTACCTGGTTTCTACTATTGAAGAAAAGATATCCATGGATTTAGAAGG
>CAZBZJ010000218.1:0-2550 GCA_964496355.1 uncultured Planctomycetia bacterium
AGCCGCAGGGTGTCCCCTTTTAGGACGTCCCCACTGGGACAGTCAAGGATATATGGGTAGCTTGTTTATCTACCGCGGTTATTTTAACCGGAAGTAATTCTTTAGAATTAATAGCCTCTTCTGCTCTTACTCTTATGTAATTGGGAGCATATCCATAAGAAACCGGCTTATCTCCGGTATTCCGATCAAAAATAACCTTTATTAGTTTACCCACTTGGCCGTTTCGGTATTTAAAAGAAATATCTTGAGCTTTTACTATTGCTTTATCGACTCTATGTTTTATAATCTCAGAATGTATCCTCGGCCAAAGATAGCTTTTTGTGCCCTTTCGGGGAGAATAACCGAATACGTGGGTACGTACAGATTCAGCTTTTCTTAGTAAATTCAGGGTATCCTGAAAATCTTCATCTTCTTCATATGGAAATCCAACCATAATATCACAACTTATCCCGCAATCCGGAATTATCTTACGGATATCATCGATAAGATTATAATATCTCCGCGGATTCAGCCGTTTATTCATAAGTTTTAAAATCCTATCCGAACCCGATTGAAACGGCAGATGTAAATGAGAACAGATTTTATCTGTAGAAGCTATCAATTCTAATAAACCAGCGCTTAAATAACACGGTTCAATCGAACTTACACGAATACGGCCTAAATTATTTACCTTAATAAGTTGGCCAAGTAAATAATCTATTCTGCGCTTTTTATCATCCTGCCAGCTGCCTAAATCGGTTCCGCATAAGACTATTTCCCTAAACCCTTTATCCGTCAACAAGGCTATTTCCTCCAGTATCTCACCTAATGGCCTGCTTCTAGCTTTACCTCTGACGATTCTCACCTTACAAAAGCTGCAGCTATTATCACACCCGTCTTGTACCTTTACAAAAGCCCGGTTATGATTAAAATCGGTTATTCGAAACGGCGACGCACTAACAGCGTTATCCTTATTTATAATTGAAAAGATTTCCTGCTTGGATTGCTGAGGAATAAGATAATCTACTCTTTCCCGCTCCAATCTCTGCCAGTCTCTATCAACCAAACACCCAATTGCTGCAATCTTTGCGGCAGGATTCTCCTTTTTAGCCTTACGTATATATTTAATCGATTTCACGTCTGCAGTATGTGTAACAGTACAGGTATTGATCACATAAAAATCTGCCGGTGCATCCGCACTATCCTCATATCCGGCAGTTACGAACGCCTCCCGTATACTCTGTGATTCATACTGGTTAACCTTACAGCCAAGGGTATATATTTTGAACTTCATATTTTACCCTTTCCCCCCACTCTATGCACTATGCCCCCGTGCATTATGAACGTTTTAAATAGCCACATAATAAACCTGAAAGAAAAATCGCAGCTGTCTCTGCTCTCAAAACGTATTTAGACAAACTCACAAGCTTGACATTCGGATGCTGTCTTAACTGCTGACTTTCCTTCTCCGAAAACCCGCCTTCCGGGCCGACTAATAATAAAATACGAGAGATTCGCCTATTAACAGACTGCTCCAGCTCCTCAATAATCATATTTCTGGAATCTTTCCATCCCGCAAGAACAGCATCAAACTTTATAAATGTTTTTATCAAGTCTGAAAAAGACCTAACCGGCTTAAGCTGAGGCCGGTAAAGCCGGCCGGATTGGCATACGGCTTCGTCTGTTTTACGCTGCCAATGTTTAACCTTAGTCTTGCCCGGATGTTTAGCAATCGAATAACGCGATACAAATGGTGTAAACTCATCTATCCCTAATTCTGTGCATTTCTGTAATACAAAATCGGTTTTTGCAGACTTTAAAAGAGAAAAACCCAAAACTATACGGCAGGTATTCTGCTTTTCTGTTTTTTCAACATTTTCGATATCGAATTCCATTATGCTGGTTGTGTTTCTTTGAATTTTCGCCCTATATTCTTTACCGCAACCATCTAATAGGTAGATATAATCAGATGGCCTCTTCCTAAGTACATTCTTAATCTTATGGGTTTTATCTTTATTGTTAGTCCTGCGCGAGCTTATCTCTTCAGCCGATAATATAATTCTATCTTTTCTCATCCTTTATCTCTTTATCTCTCCGGTAAGATGACTGTCATTATAACAAAAGTGCAGCTGATAGTCGATACCTTATCATTCACCACGTAGGATGCACCTTTGGAGGATGCCTCCGAAAGACGTAGGGTGCACCTTTGGAGGATGCCTCCGAAAGAGGGAAGTCTATGGTCTGATTAATTGAAGGAATGCGCGCCGAGAAGGAAATTTCCTTTTAAGTTTACACAGGGGTTATGGCGGGGGTCTTCGCCGCAAGCTACTGCGCCGGGATTGTATTGAGCAGTGATATTAACGTCTACTGTAGGGTCTCTCTCGCTATCGCGTTTAAAAGTGCACAAAATTATCTTATCAGACAATATTTCATCATCACCGTTGCAATTTCCGGACGTTTCATCCCAATCATTGCAATAAGTTAATTCATTATTAGAGTTGTCATAATAATATCTGACCCATCGGTCATCATCAAAATTTGCCGGAGTATAAGTACCACCTACCAGCTTAT